>JASFFJ010000197.1:0-11019 GCA_050124355.1 Desulfobacterales bacterium
CACCCCCACGGAAGCTGCCGGTGTGGCGGTGATCTATTGTCTTCCGGTCGGATTCTTCATATACAAGTCCATGAATTTGAGGCAGTTTGGAGATGCATTGATCAGCACCGTCACCACAACGGGAGTAGTGATCGTGATGGTCTTTTTCGTTATGGTATTAAGCCGGATGTACGTCATGGAAAACGTGCCCCAGCGTCTTATCGCAACCTTGACGGGATTCACCTCGAATAAGCTCACCATATTGCTGATGATCAACCTTTTCCTGCTGATCCTGGGCATGTTGGTGGATGATTTCAGCGGCACCCTTCTGGCGGCGCCCCTTTTGTTCCCCTTGATAACAGAAATCGGAATCCATCCGATCCATTTTGCTGCGATTTTGGGCACCAATCTGGGGCTGGGAAACAAAACGCCGCCCACAGCACCCATTCTGTATCTGGCAGGTCGGGTCGGTAAATGCAGGTTCGAACACCTGGTAAAACCCGCCGTGACCTTCATGACCACCTGCTCGGTGCCGGTGGTGCTGCTGACGACCTACTGTCCGATAGTCTCCCTGTGGCTGCCCCATCTTTTGATGCCCAAACTGGTGCCGGCCGAGTATGTTACGTGGACTGTATTCTAAGCCAATATCGACAATACATAGATAATATTTTGTCGATCAACGAGCAAATCCTTTCCCGGGAGATCCTGCAGTCTCGCATCGATAAAATTGAACGGCTGCAGATTGCGCATCTGCCAACACCACCGGATTTTTGCCCCCGCCTGACGGCAGCGCTGGGAGGTCCGCAAATCTGGACGAAGCGCGATGACGGCACCAGTCTTGCCTTTGGCGGAAATAAAACCCCCTATTTAAAGAAATCATGGGAGAAGACAATCAGTGATAAATCGCTCTATAGAAATAGTCCTATCAGACCTCGACGAAACCCTGAGAACACTCGACTATTCCCCCATATATTCAGCTCTCGGAATCCCCGCATGGAACGCTGAGAAAAAAAGAAGGATGCGGGACGTAGTGAAAAACACCTTGATCTGTATATGGACCGAGATATTGATAGAAAAACACCCGGAACACGCAGAACCAACATATTATTATGCCCAACTCAGTGACAGAGCGAAACAGGCATGGAAACACTTCAAGAACCGGGAATACGGCCGCAGGTGCCGAGCGCTTTACGAAACAAGCCGAGACGGCGCCCCAGACCTCACAAACATCGCGCAACTCATAATATCTGAATCCGGATTAACAAAGAAGACGAAAACCTCCAAAGGATACGACGACGCAGAACAAAAAATCGGGGAATACCTAAAAGACCTATATGACCACCTCAACCACGCCCTAACAGAAATAGATTTGACCACCGCAGAAGAACGTTTTCGGGAACTCGCAGTCGGAAAACTCGGATTACGGAGAATAGATTGACACTGTTCGGGCTTGAATTCGACAAGTACCTGTTCAAACAGTGTCCGAACCATAATGATTGGTACGTGGGTTTAAGGCTTTTCTGAACTGAAAATTTCAAACTACCACCTCAAATGGGCAAGTCTTTCCGAATTTGTCAAGGAATTCAAACAGAACGCAAAATAGATTTTGTCATGTAAAATCATTGATTTTGATCATGGACAATTGCATTTAAATGCATACTAATAAGGTAGTAAAACATCGGTGAGAAAAGCCTATGAGGGGTTTTTACATATGGATACTATTACACAAATAGCTTTAGGGGCAGCTGTTGGTGAGGTAACACTGGGACGAGAGGTGGGAAAACGAGCCATACTGTGGGGTGGTTTATGTGGACTCTTTCCGGACCTGGATGTATTGGTTCCGCTGGGTGATGCCGTAAAAGATTTTACCTACCACAGAAGCGCCAGCCATTCGCTTTTCGTGTTGGCCCTTCTCACCCCGGTTTTTGTCTGGTTGATTCTGAAGATTCATCCCCAGACAAGAATACATCTGAAAAAGTGGGTTTTGCTGGTATACCTGGCTTTTGCGACGCACGTCATTCTGGATTGTTGCACGGTATACGGGACGCAAATTTTTTGGCCGCTGCCCACCCCGCCGGTCATGTGGTCAACCATTTTTATAATTGATCCTCTTTATTCGATGCCGCTGATTGTCGGTGTTCTGGTCGCCCTCATTTTCTCACGCAAGACAAGGCGGGGACATATCATAAACGCCGCTTGCTTGTCGCTAAGCACGCTCTACCTTTTGTGGTGCGTAGGAGTAAAATGGCACGTTGAGAATGTTGTCCATGCGTCTTTGCGTCAACAGAATATTACGCAACAGTCTGTGCTAACTATTCCATCACCCTTTAATACCCTATTATGGCGCATTCTTGTCATGGATGATATGGATGATAAGGGATACTACGAGGGATATTACTCTATTTTCGACAAAACGGACAGCATACGGATTCGTCAATACCCGACAGATACAGGGCTCCTCCAGGGGCTTGAACACCACTGGCCGGTGAAGCGGTTGCAGTGGTTCACTCATGGTTTCTACTCCGTCCGTCAGAAGGAGAATGATATTGTAATAGCGGATCTGAGAATGGGATCCGAGCCCTATTATGTATTTCAGTTCAAGGTGGGGGAGTTCGCAAATCCTCATCCGATACCGACAAAGAGCGAGCGTGTAAGAGTGGAGAGGGGCTGGAACCAGCTGCAAAAGGTGTGGGAGCGTATCTGGAGAGACTTGGCGATATAGCCAGCAGAGTTTGCCCTGAGCCTCTTTCAGTATTGCGGATTATATCCTTTATCATATATCCTGGAACGCCCGTTCTGCGCCGCAAATTATGAAATAAAAGGCGAAATCCCTATCATCGGGTATAATCCTTCGAAAATATCGGTATAAATCTTTTCGACAGGCTCAGAACATATTTGAACACCGCCGTAAAAGTGATGGGTTTCCGTTTAAACTCAACCTGCAGCATGGTCAAAGATCCTGTCAAAAGCACAAAAAAGCAGGTTGTAGCTTAATGCTACACCTGCATTTTTTTACTGGTTCGCCAGGCAGGATTTGAACCTGCGGCCTAGGGATTCGTAGACCTGGATTCTAAAATTTTAAATTTCGTGTATTTTTAACATGTTGAATCTATACGTAATTCTGTCGGAGTTTTTGAAATGTAATGATCAGGCAACCTTCTTAGCAATCAATTCTCGCACAGCTGGAACTAATTCATTCGGAACTTCAATGAAGGTATGGGACGTATCTTCCCAAGCAGCCTCATCTTCGGCGAACGCTTCATCCTCAGTCTGGTTTTGTAATGATCAAGAAAACACTTGACACGCTCCTCATCCCATCCTCTCGGAAACTTTCTTGGTTTGATCATTTTTTCTCCTTCGGCTTCTACGCCTATATGCTTTAAGAGGTTTTCCCCTTAATTCGTATGAAGTTATGACGAATACACTATCGGGCTTGGGATCGGGAACATAGATTACTCGAGGGTATCACCGCGTTTTGTTTGCCCAATTGCAACTCTCTGCAGGTTGGGTTAGCCCGAGGCGTTTAGCTAATTCGGTGCCCCTATGCCCAACTCACAAACGGCCCAATAACACAACAGACTCTTTGCTGCCAATGGAATCTTAGTGCGCCTTTAGGAATAGATCACATCCTTTTCAACACCAATTTTTCCATGACCCGATCTCCCACCTTCTCAATGGTGTTAATTTATTAATTTATAGACCAATATTTCCTGAGGGAGAGGCGTCAGCGGATAGAATTTTCGGAATGATCCGGTGGGTTGGACAGCAAACGGGCGTCGGAAACAAATTCATTTCCTTTCGGATAGATCAGCCGCTTGACCAGTTCGTCGAGTTTATCGCGCTTGCCGTCCAATATCAGAAAGGCGGCGCTCAACCGGTGACCGAGCTCCTTTTTTCTTTTTGTCATCTCAAGCGCCAACTCGCGGCGATCTGAACCGAATCGTTCGATGAGTGGACGGACGGTCTGTTCGATGTCACGCATCACCCGGGCATACTGAGTCTCTATCGTTTCCTTGTAGTCTTCGGCCAGCGGCCGTAACTCCTCGGGGATCTGAAATAGGAATTCGACCGGTATCTTTCCGTTTTTAAGGACTTCCCAAACCGAAATCGGTGACAGGTGGGTCAGGATCCTGGCAATGTTGAGGTACCATTGAGTTTTGATCTTCATGTGCCGGTCGTCGAAAAAACGGATGACAAAACCTTCGAAATGTTCAAGCTCCTTCTGTTTTTCGAGCAGATCCTCGAGCGAGAGGGGCGGCAGCAGTGGCACCAGTGGCAGACCCGTTGTCTTCGACCATTGCTCGACCCGGGAGCGCGGATACTCGGTGCCGGTATGCCGGTTGAAGGCACCGAGGATAACCAGGCGTCTTTCGCCGCCGTAGTCTAGAATGATTTGCTGCTCCGGGGTAATAATCTCAAAACAGAGCGTCACGTCGTCCGGAAGTCCGCTCAGATCGTAATCCTGAATACGCCCTGTAGCCCAGGCTGCACCCTCCGAGTTAAAAGAACCGCGCGTGGCTACTTTATATATCTCCTCGTGCCGGTACAGCACGCCGAGCCATCCGTCCATCTTCTCGGTGACCTCATAGGGCTTGTCCCAGGGCAGTACATGGGGCAGCACCTCGGGATTCTCACCCAGATTGAAAAACTTCGGAAACGCCCACGCAACGCATTCTCCGGTTTCAAGATCGAAAATATGCCCCCGGGAATTCCGGGTGATGTCGTCCCAGGCGCGATCGAAAACACATTTATCTGTGTAGGTATATATGGCCAGCTTGCCGTCAGCGGTGCGGTCGCTGCGGAGAAGCCCCTGTCTGCAGTAGTGCTCACGGCGGCGCAGCGTTTCCAAAAGCTTCTGCTTTTGGTCGTTTTTCAGTATCATCATGTTCGTTTGCATGGTTTTCCTAACCCGTGCATAAAGCTTAGACATGATAACCGGATAAGCAAGGTATTTTTTCCACAACAAGTTATGGACAGGATGATACACGTTGTCAAATGAGAAAAACTGGTGAGGAAAATGTGGAAAGTGGGGACATTCGTCATAGCTTTTTGATAATATCCTCAACGTCGGGCTTTTGTCCGGATGTGACCATTCGAGTCACACAGGAATGGGTCACGCATAGAGCTGTTGCAGGGGACAGGGGATTAAAAATCCTCCGGTCTTTAACAAATTAAGTTACGATATCAGCAGGTTAAAATGATACCTACTATATATTGTGCCCGCTTTTGGACTTATTAAAGCAAAAAAAAACACTCACGAAAATCTCGTAAGTGCTTGAATTAACTGGTGCGCCAGGCAGGATTTGAACCTGCGGCCTACGGATTAGTAGACCAGGATTCTAAAATTTCAAAAATGTCGTAATTTCAACTGTTTAATTCTACACCACTTTTTCAACTAACTTTTGGTTTCGTTTGGTAATGTTTGGAAATATTTGACCTTGACGGGCACAATTCGGGCACAGTCCAGTTTCGGCAATAACATTGATATATCTAATGAAATCGACCAGCAAATATACCATACACTCCAATCAAAGTTATCTTCTTGGTGGATTAATTCGTCAATTTTCTGTGTCACAACCCAAGAAAGATAATGCAATTTTGTAAGGCCGAGCGTATATTCATTGTAGATACATACAGCAAGGTATGATTTACTAAATGGAGACGGGATATGCGAACAAAATTCTACGATAAAATACCTGAACCTGTTATTTTAGAAATATTTAAGAAACTTTCGACGCTCCTGCGTTTTGACAGTTAACCAGCTCAATCTTGCACCTGATAGCATTGCCCGGAAAGCTGAGTTCATTCAAGCATCAAAGGTTATTCATCATCAGCTAGGGATCTTTCATCGAATTCATTTGTCACCTCAGCCTGTCCCATACGTCGTTCACAACAAAGATTGGACCGAAAATTGGGTGAATTCGTCGTTGTATCGCGTACAAACATACAACATATTGTATGCTCTTCCCTATTGACATACAACTTTTCAGAATGTATGTAAACACCCATAAAGTGTGTGAAGGATCGGTTTGATTAAATCTACCGGCAATTGTGATGGCAGATGACCATCATTGGACTGCTGCGGGCTTTTCCAAATTATCGGAAGGAAAATCAATATAATGGGCTATGATGATAACGATACGGTTTATAAAACCCAGGCTCAGGCATTGAATGACTGTTACACCGTGGACAGGCTCAAGCCGCTGGCAGGAATGATCTGCGATAATATTCCGTCGCGTAAAGCCGACATTATTTCTGTCATTACAGGTGCGATGGCTGGTGATAAGATCAAGGCCGTATTTGACCGGTTAGACCGAATCGGGCAGCATATCGTCGCTGAAGCGGTTTTTGCGCCCAATGGAAAAGTGGATTTTCGAAAAATAGAAGCAAAATACCAATCTTTGTCAGGTACGGACCGGCATTCAGGATACATGAGTGAAAGCGATCTGTTAGACCTTTTCATCTACAAAAGACAGGTGCCGGTCGACATGCGCGGCCGCTTGAAAACTTTTGTACCGAAACCGAAATCCGATCATGTTAAATATGTCGACAAACTGCCCAAATCGGTAAAATCCAAAATTAAAGGGGAACCCAGCCTTCCCTTGGAGATGCGCAGGACCGCCCGGACCGCTTTACACAACCTGGAAGTCGTCCTGAGGCTAATTGACGGCGGCAAGCTCAAGTTAAGCCCGCAAACGGGTCGGCCCACGGCGGCGACCGTCAAAAACTTGTTCAAACGTCTGCATGAAGGCGACTGGTATAGTGCGCCCGACGTGCTGGCCGAAGTCGGTGCCATCCAGTCCTTTGCCTGGCCGTTGATTGTCCGGGCCGCCGGATTGGCCCAGGCCGGCGGCAGCAGCCTCAAGCTTACCAAAAAGGGGTACAAGGCGCTGGACGGAAACCGGCCGCAGGTGATTAAATCCGCCTGGAAGAAATGGGAGAAAAATAAACTCATCGATGAATTCAGCCGCATCAACGAGATAAAAGGGCAAAAATCCTCCCGTGGACGCACGCTTACAGTGCCTTCCAAGCGAAGACCGGTGATCAATGAGGCCTTGAGTCATTGTTTACCCGGCAGGTGGGTGAAGGTTGACGAACTGCTGCGCTTCATGCAGTCAAAAGGCTTGGATTACGAGGTTGCCCGCTATCCCTGGAAGCTTTACATCGGCGATTCCCATTACGGTCATCTTGACGATTACTACAGTGAACCAATCCTCAGAAGTCGGTATTTGCTTGCTTACCTGTTTGAATACGCCGCGACCCTGGGGCTCATCGATGTCGCCTTTACGCATCCCACCGGTGCACTGGCGGATTTTCACAATCTTTGGGGAGCCGATTGCCTTGAATATTTAAGTTGTTATGACGGTCTGAAATATTTTCGCGTAAACCCACTGGGCGCATATGTGCTGGGTCTGAGCGACGGCTATGATCCGCCCGTTTTCGAATCCCGGCCGGTGTTGACGGTACTGCCCAACCATGAGATCGTCATCACGGATGCGATTTCCCTTTCGCCGGCCGATAAGCTGTTTTTAAACAAGGTCGGCAAAAAGGCCTCATCATCACTTTGGCTACTGACGCTGCCGACCCTCCTTGCCGCCGCCCAAAGCGGAACGGACACCAAACAAGTACGGGCATTTCTCGAGTCCCGGTCGTCACAGCCCCTGCCGGAGACGGTCATCCAACTGCTGAAAGATGCCGTCGGTCGCTCAACCCGGCTGTCTTACAATGGCCGCGCCCACTTGATTGCCTGCAAGGACCCGGCCCTGGTTCAATTGATATCTTCAGACCGAAAAGCATCCAAGCTTTGCGTTGCGGCTGCCGGCGATTACATTGTCGTGCTGCCCGGTAAAGAAAAAGAATTCATCAAAACCCTGGCCGATATGGGTTATATCGTACCCCAATTAAGAGAGCAGATATGACACACTACGAACCCGCAAACCCGTTAATCGTGCAAAGCGATCATACCGTTCTGGTAGAAGTCGACAGCCCGCGCTACGAGTCCGCCCGCAATGAATTGGTGCGGTTCGCAGAACTGGTAAAGTCCCCGGAACACATTCATACCTATCGCATAACACCCCTTTCCATCTGGAACGCCCGTGCCGCCGGTATTTCAGCCGCTGAAATCAGCAAGGGGCTGCGTCGATTTTCAAAATACCAGGTTCCCGATCATGTGCTGGTAGAAATCGACGATTTTGCCTCCCGCTTCGGCCGATTGCGAATAATTGTCGACTCAAGGGGGCTTATCCTCTGCGCCGATACAAAACCGCTGGCGGCCGAGATCACCCACAGCAAGACGGTCGCCGATCTGCTGTCGGACAGACTGTCGGACATGGAATTTCGCATTCATCCCTTAAATCGCGGCAAAATCAAGCAGGCCTTGATCAAGATCGGTTACCCGGCCGAAGATCTGGCCGGCTATACTCAGGGGGCGCCGGTTCGGTTTGCGGTGCGGGACACCACCCGCATGGGTGAAAATTTCCGGTTTCGTCCCTACCAGCAACAGGCCGCGGACACTTTTTATGCCGGCGGCAGCGAACGGGGCGGGGCCGGGGTGATCGTGCTGCCGTGCGGTGCCGGGAAAACCATCGTGGGCATCTCCTGCATGGAAAAACTCCAGACCTCGACCCTTATTTTGACCACCGGCGTGACGGCCATCCGGCAATGGAAAGCAGAACTGCTGGACAAAACCAATCTGACCGATGAGGATATCGGTGAATACAGCGGTGCCGGCAAGAGCATCCGAGGGATTACCATCGCAACTTACCAGATCATGACCTATCGTTCGAATAAGGAAGGCGAATTCCCGCATCTGAACCTGTTTGACGAACATAACTGGGGCCTGATTGTTTATGATGAGGTCCATATGCTGCCGGCGCCTGTTTTTCAGGTGACGGCCGGCCTGCAGGCCCGCCGGCGATTGGGACTGACGGCCACCCTGGTGCGGGAAGACGGTAAGGAAGACGATGTTTTCGCCCTCATCGGTCCCAAGAAAGTCGACGTACCCTGGAAGGATATGGAAGCTCAGGGGTGGATCGCCAAGGCCAAATGCTGTGAAATCCGCCTGCCGTTGCCGGGCGACCTGCAGATGCCCTATGCCGTGGCTGATAAGCGCAAAAAGTTTCGCATCTCATCCGAAAACCCTGCCAAGCTGCGGCTGGTGCAGAAGATTTTAAATCTTCACAAGGACAAGCAGATTCTCTTAATCGGAATGTATATCGATCAACTCAAAAGTATTGCGGTGGATCTGAACATTCCCCTGATCACCGGTTCCACTTCTCAACGCCGCCGGGATGAGCTATATGGGCGTTTCAAAGACGGCCGTCTCATGATCCTGGCGGTTTCCAAAGTGGCCAATTTCGCGGTGGACTTGCCGGATGCCGCTGTGGCCATACAGATTTCGGGAACCTTTGGTTCGCGGCAGGAGGAAGCCCAGCGATTGGGAAGAATCTTACGGCCGAAAGCGGGTGAAAACCAGGCCCATTTTTATTCCCTGGTGACACAGGACACGGTGGAGCAGGATTTTGCACTAAAACGTCAGCTATTTTTATGTGAGCAGGGTTATGCCTATCGGATCGAGACCGGGAAGGACTTTTAGATGGATCAAAACAAGATGCTCAAGCGGATGTGCCGGTTCGAGCTGAACCAGGCCGATATCAAGGCGATTTGTAAAATGCGAGACCTGCCGCCGGCCTGTTTGCAGTCCCGCACACTCCTGGAACATCATTTTCTGGGCGATACCGGCATCGCCAAGGCCGTGGCGGCTTTGGATCCAAAAGAGGTGCTGTGTCTTCATCTGCTCAATGCCGCCGGCCGGGAAGAAGATATTGAGTTTTTTGTGCGCCTTTACAAAAAGGCCCATCCCGGTTCATATCATCATAGCTTCACTCAAAAGTACAGAACCGTTTTTTCAACAGTCAAAACAGAACTGGTCCGCAAAGGGCTGCTTTTATTTACCGAAAAACCCAAAGATCCGTGGCATAAAACCGCCAAACTGGAGCGGTTGCGATTCATGTTTCCGGTCGAATTTGCGGCTTTTTTACCGCCGCCGGTCAATTCACTGCAGGTTGACGCGTCCGAAACAAACATACAGCGTATTGACTTTTTGCGGGAGAAACTGGCCGAAATTATCGAGAACTCGGGAGCATCACCGCCCCAATCAACCAAGAAGCAGGAGCGGCTGCATATTCGCGACAATACCATTTTTCTGGGTAGCAGCCCTTTTAGCCTTAGGCGGCTAAGGGGTTGGATCGTAACGCGCTGGAAAAGGGATTTCAATGTCGAACCTGAGTTGGACAACAGCCCCCTGACACCGGTGGATCTTATTGATTATGCCCTCTCACTATTAGAAGGGAACCAATGGGCCGATCCGGATAGTTTGGCGGCTTTTTTTGAAATTGCGTACCCGAGCGCGAACAGGTTGCCGGATGCCCGTAAAGTTTGTGAAAAGGGGTGGCAATACGGCTGTCTTGAGAAACTCAGTCTGAATGAAAAAGCATTTTACCGCCTGGCGGAGCTGGACCCGGCTCATGACCTTATCAATCCCACTAATTATTTGATAGTCAAGACTGACGAGTTTTTCGAAATCGACCTTAGGCACATCCCCTTTGAGGCCCTGGAAAACATTTGCAAAACCTGCAAGCTGCACGTATCCCATAAAAAGCTGATGGCGCAGCCGGACCTTGTCCTAATCAGCTATGCTTCCAAACAAATGGCCTCGCCGCCGGTCCTTAGTTGGCTGCAGAAACATCATAAGCGCTTTGGGCAGATTGTCGCGGCGATCAAGAAAAAACAAGGCAAAACCATTGTCCACGACAACCTCATGATCGCCACAGTTAAAAATCTGAGCCTGAGAGTGCTGCTGGAAAAAAAATTCAGCGATTCTAAACAGGTCGTCACCCTCTCGGACGAATTTATCGCGTTTCCGCTAAACCTGCTGCCCGAAATTCAAAAGGCCGTCATTAAATCCGGTCATGCCGTAAAATACGTAGATGCCGATGAATAAGATAAAGCTGGAACAAGCAGATCCGAAAAACCTGACAA
>JASFFJ010000198.1:0-10926 GCA_050124355.1 Desulfobacterales bacterium
GCACTGCCAGGGCATGCAGTATGGGGAAGAGCTCGCGTGGCGACATACCGCCCGGCTCCGGTGTGCCCATCCCGGGTGCCCAAGCCGGATCCAGCACATCCGTATCGACCGAAATAAATATCTTTTTGGGACCGTCCAATGCTTCGGCCAGGGCTTGCTTCATCACTGCCGGCCAACCATCGCGATCGATCTGGGCCAACATGTGGTAACGCACCTGGTTTTTACGCATCCACTCGATATCTTTGAGACCCGGTTTGGCGGAGTTCAGCCCGATCTGGATGAAGTTGCGACCCATGACATGCCCCTTGGCGATCAACCGCCAGCCGGATGGGCTACAGCGAGAAGATCACCCCAGCCACCGATCACTTCGCCGGTGCGGACTGCCTGTGGACCGTAACCGGTGCCGCGTTGGCCGGTCGAAAGGTCAATAGGTGCGCCCATGATGGCAACGTCCACCTTCCCGGCGATCAGGTCCTCGGGGCAAAGTGCTACGGGTAGGCGAAAAAACGTCGGAATGCCATGAAAGGCTAAACCGCCTATTGTTTTCTGTATATTGATCGGACCGGCCTCACGCTTGGGGTTATCCTTACAGTCGCGGAACAGGTCCTCGACCTTGCGAGACGGATCCCTCGGCTCCAGCGGAATGGCGTCCGGGTTTTCGCGCATTAGCTCGATAATCGTTTTTTCCGTTTTAGGATCGAAATCTTCAGCAGCGATGGAGATCATTGGTCCTGAAAATAATAGGGTGATAATGCTAAATAGCGTAATTGCAAACAGCGTATTTCTGATCTTCATAATTCCTCTCCTGGATGGTGTTGATTTAGGGGCTGTCAGATAATCCAATAAGCTATTTTTTCTTGGAATAGGTTGAGCAGAAAAATATGTATACGAAATACGATCGTCAATCTCATCAACATGGGATTATCATGACATCTTGTGGTCGTTGGCGCTATCAGGATTAAGGGATATTTCGATAGCCTGGAAAACCAGTCAGCAGGATGCAGCTTGAAATACAATTGGCTATTCAGTATAAAAACGGGTGAGTGTGGGTTAAGAATTTAATCTCTCCTGGGTTTAATTTTCCGCAGTTTACTGAGTTAGAAGAGAGATAAGTCCTCAAAACATGGTACTCCGCGACTTGCCTCGCAGAGATTTCATTCTTAATCTTTTCTGATTCAAGCGTTCGTCGGGTGACGGCGGCGCAGCGTTGACTGCCGCCAACTGACGTTAACAATGTTAGATTTTGGATTAAAGGCTTTCCATCATTAAATATGATCGCAATTAATAATTTAGCGTTTTCGTATCCCACCGGAAATTTCTTGCTGCAAATACCGGAGTTTTCGGTTGAGAAGAATGAAAAAATTGCGGTTCATCGGCCCCAGCGGTACCGGCAAGACCACCTTGCTGAACCTGATCGCCGGTATCATTGTGGCTGAGCGGGGAAACATCCGCGTGAATGATGCTTCCGTGGATCAACTCAATAACGCCCAACGACGATAATTTCGCATCACCCATATTGGTTTTGTCTTCCAGGATTTTGAACTTCTCGACTATCTCAACGTCAATGACAACATCCTGCACCCCTACCGCATCACCAAGGCCTTGCAGCTGAATTCAGCTGTCAGAATGCGTGCCCGGATGCTGGCCGAAGAGATGGGTATCGGCGACAAGCTCAAACGGCGGGCCAACGACCTGTCCCAGGGTGAAAAGCAACGGGCAGCCATCTGCCGCGCCCTGCTCCCTCAGCCCAAGCTGCTTTTGGCCGATGAGGCCACCGGCAACCTCGATCCCGAAAACAAGACGCGTATTCTGGATCTGTTGTTTCGTGCGGTTCAAGACCATGATATTACCCTGCTGGCGGTCACGCATGATCATGAATTGCTGACCCGGTTTGATAGGGTGGTTGATTTCGGGGATTTTGGTGAAACTGAGAATTAGCCGCAGACACACGCAGACCAACGCGGACGTTAAAAATGAATATTGATGATATTACTTATCAAATAAGAGGAGCCATTTTAAAATCAAATCATGATCGACAGTTTATACATAGCCTGGAAGTACATTTCATTTAACAAAAGCAAGACCACTGTGCTGGTGGCGTGTATCACGCTGATCACATTTCTCCCAGTTTCGTTGCGACTACTACTTGATGAGAGTGAGCGGCAATTGATGTCAAGGGCTATTAGAACCCCGCTGGCGGTGGGCACCAAGGGAAGCGCCCTGGATCTGGTGATGAACACGCTTTATTTTGGTGATGATGTTCCTGAGTTGATGACCATGGCGGCGTCGGACCGGATTGCCGATACCGATCTGGCATTGCCCATTCCCATGTATGTGCGCTTTCAGGCCAGGGGAAATCCCATTGTCGGTACGACACTGGATTATTTTGAGTTCCGGGGTTTGACGATTGCCCGGGGGCGACAACTTGCGGTGCTGGGCGACTGCGCTTTGGGTGCAAGGGTTGCCGAAAGTTTGGCATTAAATCCTGGAGACAGCCTGGTGTCCTCGCCAGAGAGCCTTTTTGATCTGGCCGGCATTTATCCGTTCATTTCCATGGTAACCTGTCGGCTTATCCGATCAGCGCCATGATTGCCGTACCCCATGACGCCAAATCGGGCACCATCCTCAGTGGCAGGTATCTGTCCAAAGAAGAGACCCAACAGATCGCCAAGCCCGAAGCCGTCATCGACAGTCTGCTGCAAAATATATTCAGGATAAAAAACGTGCTGGATGCCGTTATTGCTCTGGTGGCCCTGGCCATGGTGCTGGCCATCATCCTTGTTTTTGCGCTGTCGTTAAGGCTCCGGCAGCGCGAGATTCAGACGATTTTTAAAATAGGCTGCAGCCGAATGACGATCGCAAAATTGATTGCCGCGGAGATTATGATTATTGTTGTTTCGAGCGCCGTGCTTTGTAGTCTAATGATGGTTGCGGTCCGGAGTGTATCCAATGATCTGCTGAGGATGTTGATCATAAGATGAAAACTGATTTCAAAACCTCATCTGACGCTCGATAGCGGCGTTGTCCAGCGAATTGAAATGCTCACGTACTGACGTGTACGCTCCGCTGTAAATTCGCGGGACGTCTTGCTCTCAAGCATGATCTGAGTTTTTGAAACCACTTTTATGATAAATTTTGGAGGAGATGCATGAGATTTAAAAGAACAGTTTTCAATCAGAATGCGAGGGCGTTCGGACGGATACTCACGCTAATAATAGTCATCATCGTTTATCCAGTTCAATTTGGCACGGCGGCGGAGTCACTCAAGGTCTACGTCGTGAACTACCCTTTGAAATATTTTGCCGAGCGTATCGGTGGAGATCAGGTCAGGGTGAAATTTCCCGTACCGAAAGATGTGGACCCGGCCTATTGGACCCCGGATCTCGCAGACATATCGGCCTTTCAGAAGGCTGACCTGATCCTGTTAAATGGCGCCGGTTATTCCAAATGGGTCGCTAAAGTCAGCCTGCCGCGATCAAAAATAGTGAATACCTCCAGACAGTTCAAAGATCGCTATATCACAACCAAAGAAGTCATGACCCACAGCCATGGTGTCGAAGGCCAACATGCCCATGAAGCCCTTGCGTTTACCACCTGGCTTGATTTAACGCTGGCCGCCCGACAGGCCGAGGCGGTTGCAGCAGCCATGGGGCGCAAACGACCGGAGTTGCAAAAGACGTTTCAAAACAACTTTAAAGCACTGGCCAAGGATCTAAATGCCCTGGATCAAGACATTCAGGCGATTGTATCCCAAAAAAACATCGACGCCCTTGATGGTATCTCATCCGGTTTACGACTACTTTGCAAGGCGCTATGGGTTGAATATCGCGAGCGTGCACTGGGAACCGGACCAGGTTCCCGGCGACGAGCAGTGGAGAGCGCTTAAAGCGATTTTGAAGCAATATCCGGCAAAATGGATGATTTGGGAGGCCAAGCCCATCCAGGCATCGGTGGATGGACTCAAAGCTCTCGGTATTGACAGCCTTGTTTTTGACCCATGCGGGAACGTGCCGGATCGAGGTGATTTTATGACGGTGATGCAACGGAACGTTGACAATTTTCGCAAGGCTTTCGAATCGCCTTAACCCTAACCTGAATCTGCCTGAGGTAGAAAACTGGGGTGGTGAAATTCGCTTTTAACTTGATACATATAGACTTAATTTTTTACACCATTTTTATTCCGATAATCTGGTTTCCCCGCCTGCGCTTCGCTTCAGACGGGATCGTAGACAGGTGTCAGGTTTCGGGTGTCAGGAAGTGTAGACGCAATCGCAGACCCTCTTATCTGAAACTACACTTCGTAAAGTTGAAGTTGGTTCTATCCTGTGTCCCTTTACATTTCGTAGGTTGGCTTGAGCCTACTCCAGGCTTTGTTGGATTTCGTTGCACTCAATCCAACCTACATATTATTGGTATTATTGCCAAATGCGAAACCCAACAGCGACCGATTTCGGAACCGAGCCCGAAAAGTTTTTTTTCCGACCAGACTGGCCGTTTTTTTGGCCGGAGGCCACCTCTGCTGGTAACCGCTGATTGGTGAAACGAGCTTGTCCCAAAATGCAAAAAAAACCCAATTATGACGCCAAGGCACTTAAATATTGCGGGACCTGTACACCATTACCGATCAGGGTGATGAACACTCTCGTTGGAGAAACGGTGCCCGGTTTTAAGAAATGGATATCGTTGAAGGCGGAAGATATACTCGAGACAGCCAGCCGCAAAACCAACCTGGATGATTGGGGAGATCCCTGGTTTCAGGAAGCCCTGACGGCAATCCTGGACTCAGTGAATCAGGAAGGAAGACTCACCTTTTTCGGTCGTTTCACCATCAGACAATTTCTGATTGAGAATCTATGCAGCCGTCTTCGTGTCATCGAAGTACTGAAGCGGTTTCCGGAAATTCAACAACAAAAGATACAAAAACCGATTGTCATTACCGGCTGGTATCGAACCGGCAGCACGCATCTACACAATCTGATCGCCTCCCATCCGAATGTGCGGGCGCCGCTTTTCTGGGAATTGCGCCATCCCTGCCCCACTGTCGACCCTCGCACCACTAATCCCAAACGGCTGATTCGCAAAGTGCAGCTGGCAAGCAAGTTTCACAGCTATCTTGTGCCGGACTTCAGTAACGTCCACCCCCTGGAAGCCGAAAAACCCGAAGAATGCTTGCATCTGTTCGATAAAGCCTGTGCCGGTACCACGCCGTTTTTCATCAGCGAAGCCAAATCGTTTGCCTGGTGGCTGCTGGAACATGAACTTCAGCATGGCTATGATTTTTATAAAATCCAGCTTCAGCTACTCAACTGGATACGGCCCGGTCAGCGCTGGGTACTCAAGTGGCCATATCACCTCTGGCACCTGGATACATTAATGGAAACGTTTCCGGATGCCACCATCATTCACCTCCATCGAAACCCCGGTGAAGCCATTCCATCGGTATGCAACCTGGCAGCTTTGGCGCGGTCGTCGTTTTGTGACAGCATCGACAAGGAGGCGCTGGGAAATTTCTGGCTGGATTACTATGAAGCAGGCCTAGCGCGAGGATTCGCGGCTCGTCAAGAAGCCGATCCAAATCAAGTGATCGATATTCGTTTTACGGATCTGAAAAAAAATCCCCTGTCAGTCATTAATCAAATTCAGAACATTATCGGTTTAGGCGGGTTTGACGTCTGGACAGAATCTTTACAGGCCAACTCAAAAGCCATGGAGAATAAAGTGCCGGGACGTCAACAATGCTCACCGACTCAGTTTGGACTTGATCCGAACGAAATCCAGGAGCGGTTTGATAAGTATATCGAAACCTATAATCTAGCTTGATAGCATACCGCTTAGTTCAACTATTCGCAATTACGGTAAGGTAATATTCAACCACAGTGGACACAGAGAGCACAGAGAAAAATATAAAAATCAGTCATCTGTGAACTCTATGCATCTGAAGACTCCATGGTGGCTTTACAAGGTTGCAGAAGATTGTGTTGGATTTTCGCATTTCCAATACTCCATGAGTATGTTGTGCAGAGCGGCGTCATGGAGAGTCCCTTCCGGCGGGCAAATCAAAGCCAGATCTTTCGGGCCTGGATTCTTTACAATTTCATTTCTCGGGTGGCATCTCCCAATCTATCCACCCGACATCAGAAAAAGCTGCGGGCTGGCTTGATACCCAGAGAACTGCCCGATGTCCATCAGTGAAATAGGGATCCCCGGTAAGATTACTGCGAGGTTCCGAATAGACGGCGGCACCGACGCCTTTAACATAACCGAAGGTTTGCAAGCTCTGGGAATACCATAAGTCTTGAACGAGAAACTCCCTGGTCTCATCCACATCCGGATCGATTTTATGAGTAGTGATGGTTTTCCAGGTAAACCGTACGCCGATGTCACGACTGATCTGACCGATCCAGACGAACTTGCCTTCAAAGCGCATCGGCGCCAACCACAGGCGCAAATGGTTGCGCTCGTGGATCGACGTGCGCGCTCTTTGCAAGGCCACATCCTGGGCCCGACCGAAAACATACAATGCACTGACCGGTGAGTAACGGTAGCGTCCACCAAAAAGAAAGGATCGGACCGTTTTCAACAACGACGCCCGGTAGATGGTTTCCGTCTCATCCCAGCCGGCACGAATGAAAGCATAGTATACATCGTCAAGATCGCCAATCACCACTATGTTTAACGGATCCCCCTGCTCGGTTCCCTTTTTGTTGGTGGTACAGCATGGCAGGTTCTCTAAAGCTTTTTTCAAACCGACCTCATCGTAATCGACGATTTCATTTTCAGGGTAAAGGTTTTCCCAATCAATTTCCTGGTGATCTACCCGGATACCGGGAACCGGAATGAAGAAACTAAAGCTCCGCAAAATCTGGTCTTCACCTACAATGTCGACATTAAAGGCCTTGGTGCCTTCGTCCAGGTAGCTATAGACAAATCCTGAAACAGTGCTGCCCGGCGCAATATAATTTTTCATGCCGAGGTTAAAAAAATAGGCATCCACCTCCTCGTGATCGGCCCGGCGAATCGCAAAGCGGTTAAAATATGCAGATTCAAGCGGGGTGTAATAGGCCGGGTCCAACCCCAGGGGTAAAAACGACACAGGTTCATCACCCTTATTTTCGATCTCCAACCACACGGGCTGAATATTCCTCCTGTAAAGGTTGCTGCCGAATTTTGCTTCACACTCCTCGGCGCTGAGCACGGCTGCCGTTACCCTGACATCGCCTTCGTTGCGGGTCTGGGCCCTTTGCTTGAAATCAAGTTCATCTATCGGTCGCGGATTGAATGATGACGCACACCCTGCAATGAGCAAAATACAAGCCATTGTTACAAAGGTTAGCCATTGGATGCGAACGGTATCAGACATGGTGAATTACCCTCTCGACGTATGTGTTTTACGGGTTCAAAGGTTCAGGGGTTCAAGGTTCCATTCTCATCCCTGGGCTGCATTTGGGATGCGTATTTACGAGAAAAGCGTCAGCCTTCGATAGGCCTAATCTATAATTTGAAGCCAAATTGACAATCAATTTGACTACCACTCCGGCGGTATCTCCCAGTCCATCACCTCAACATCAGATAAGGGAACCGGATCCCCGGATATCCATAAAACCGCACGATAACCGTCGGTAACATAGGTCACGCCGCTGAAGGTGGTTCGTGGTTTTGATAGCGGTGCGGCGACACCCGGACTCTCGACGAAACCGTATTTCTCAACCCCCTGAGCATACCAGAGATTCTGCAACAGAAAACTCCTGGCTTCATCCATATCTATTTTTTGACTTTTTTTTGAGGAAGACGATTCTCCGTATTCACGGGTGATCTGGCCGATCCATACCTCTTTTTCGTCAATGCGCATGGGTGAAAGCCATAACCTCAACTGGTTACGCTCGAAGTCCGATACCCGCGTTTCGCGAAAAGAGGCGTCCTGGAAACGGCCGTAATAATGCAGCGGTACGACGGGTGCGTATCGGTAAATTTGCGGATAGTCGATGGAAAGCGAGGCTTCCAGAGAAACGGATTCTTTGATTGTTGCCGTTTCACTCCAGCCAGCGCGAATCAAAACTTGCAGTAGGTCATTATCACCTGCGACAATGATGACATTGATAGGGAGGTCCTGTTGTGAGCCGTCTTCGTTCATCGTGCAGCAGGGCAGATTCTTTAATGCTTCTTTAAAATCCGACTCATCATAGGTCTTAACTTCAGCGGCAGAATACAGATTGTCGAAATCAACATCCTGGTGATCTGCCCTGAGCCCCGGGACAGATATGAAAAAGGTGAATGTTTTGGCCAGATTATCATCCCCAACGAGGTCGACATTAAAGCTTTTGGTTCCCAAATCCAGGTTCGTAAACACAAAACCCGATCGGGTAGATCCCGGCGCAAGGAAGAGCCCCATGGCATTATCAAGAAAATATCGGTCGATTTGATTATTATACGTTTGATCAAATGTACGATGATACGGATAAGTTACCTCCAGCGGCGAAAAGTAGTCCGGATCAACACTGAAGGGCAGAAACCAGGTCGGTTTATCGTCCTGATTTTCAATTTCCAGCCAGATCGGCTGGATACCTCTCTTATAAAGGGCGACACCAAAAACCGCTTCTGTCTCATCCGCACTCAGCACAGACGCCGTAACCCGGACGTTATCTTCGGTTTGTGTCTGAGCGCGTTCTTGAAAGGGGACCTCCGCCAGGGGACGGGGCTGAAAAGACGACACGCATCCGATCATACTGAGGACGACCATAACCGAAAGTAAATGCCATTGCAGGTGCAACCAGTTACGCATTCTCTCCTCCTGTTTCCAATCAGACTTCCTCATTCAACTTGGAAAATGGCTGTGACATACTAATTCTCGTGGGTTTGCTTGAAAATTGGACATTGGCAATCAGGTGTCAGGTGTCAGTAGGGATAAAAGCGAGAGCCATCCTGAAACCTGACAGCTGAATCCCATGCGCGGAAAAGGTTTCACCACGCCCGATAATGTCTAAAAAAAAGGCTATGTTCATAGTAAAATACCAAATCTGCAGTAAGAAATATAGGTTTTATCTTTTGTTTTTTACTAAATGTCAAGGATGAAGACGTGCTCCGTAGTTTTTATTTATGCGAACGGTGCATGGCCGCCGAGCACGCAGCCTTGCCTTCCGCAGGCGCCCGTTCGTTAAATACGCGCTGGATCGGCACGACAATGGGGCTGGTAATAAACCGGATGGCCGTACCGATCAGCCCGCCCGGCTGCATCCCAATATTGTAGTCGGTAAACGTTCCCTTGACCTGTATCGGGGTGGCCAGACTGAAAAACTCGGCTTTTTTGGCCTTGGGTGCCATCGTCAGGTATACCGTTTCGGTCTTGAAATTTACTTTGGCCTCTCCGCCAACAGTCATTTTGGTGGTGTCCGTAAAAATAGCATCCTCCTTCATTTCACCATCCTTGAGGTCGAAACGGAATACAGCACAGTTGATCTTGGAGGTGGCCGCGGAATCCAGTTTCGGCAGTACCGCGGTCAGAAGATTTACCGCCCACAGTTCGAATAGATCGATTTCAAAGTTTTCCGGCACAATTGCCATATCGATGTGCCCGTTGGCATGATGCATGATGGTGTCCAGGCTTTTGGCCCGGGACTTAAGATCGATATCGAGGCTGAGCCAACCACCCATAGCAGATTCCGGCTTGATCCTGCGGGCCAGAATGCCGTAGTCAAACTGTTCGATTTTGGCGCTGGCTTCCAGTGCCGTATCCGTTTCGGTGGGTTCAAAGGCAAACGCCAGCTTGACCGAACCACCGGGAACATTGAGCTGTATCGGATCCACGAAGAAACGTCCCTTTTCCAGACCTGCAGCCAGGTTGCCGCGGCCGAGATTATCCTTGCCCGATAGTACCTCCTGCACTTTGAGGTTAAAGCGCGCATCCAGACTGCGCATAAACTCCGGGCTTAAAATGGATTGAACCTGGGGTGTGCCAGCACCTTTTTCAGCAGCCGTCTTCTTGGCGGTGTCTTCATCGACTGCTTTCGATTCCGCCTTGAGAGGGGACCAGTCACCAACCTTGAAGTCATCGATTTGCAGCGAACGCGTCGTCAGGTCAATATCCAAACGGGGCGGACGTATCACTGTTTCCAGGCTCATTTTGCCGGTCATATGGCTCTGGTTGACGCGGGCTTTCAAATCGGAAAGGTAGTAGCCGCTTTTCTTCAGCTGAAACCGCCCTCCCAGCTCATAAGGGCCATAAGGCGGCAAATCAACTTCCAGAAAGGAATTGATGCTGTTGAGCCGCTCGCCACTCAGCAAGATTTTAAAATCCAATTCCTGATGCTCGATCGGCAGCTCCATGCGGCTGCTCATTTTCAGCGTAACTCCGGCGGCCTCGGCCAATATGTCAAGGGGCATCCGGACCTTATCATCGGCCAGGACGGCCAATCGGTCGCCCTTTATTCGAATTTTAACAGGCTCGTCTTTGATGCGGCCATCAATTGACCATATCACGGGCTTTCCGGCGGATGCCCCGACGACACACTCGATGACGTGAATTTGCAAGCTGCCACCGGTGTTGGGGTCTCGCAGGGTCCAAATGCCGTCTTTCAATTTGGCGCTAAATGTGGATTGATCCAGGATCGTGCGTAATTTCGAGCCTTTTATGTGCAAGTCCAATCCAAAACTGCCGACGACGGCATCAATTCCCTCGGCAATGTTGAACTCGGCAAGCAGGAGTCCGATATCAACTTTTGAAGAGCTAATTTTAAATTTAAACTCCGGCAGCTTGCTGCGAAGATCAAGGGATAGTCGTCCTTTAAACTGGACGTCTTCGACGGCTAGCTGAAAGGGTGAATTTTCCACCCAGCCGTCACGAATTCTACTGGTCAGCGAAAAGTTCTTTATATCAAGTTTTCGAAATTGAATGCGGTTGATGCCGATATCGATATCGGCATCATCGTACTC
>JASFFJ010000199.1:0-10903 GCA_050124355.1 Desulfobacterales bacterium
GGTCTTGCCGATGGTAATGGCCCCGGCCTTTTTAAGACGCTCCACGATTAAGCCGTCATGATCCGGCACTAAATCTTTGTATATGAGCGAGCCGAAAGTAGTGCGCATATCTTTTGTCGGAACCAGATCTTTGTGGGCGATGGGAAGCCCATGCAGCGGTCCGGATTCTTTACCCTGCGCCAAGGCCTCATCTGCAGCATCAGCCAGGGCCAATGCCTGCTCGTCAGGTATGCGCGTGACAATTGCATTAACGATCGGATTCACGCGTTCGATCTGATTCAGATGGGCTGTCATTACCTCGCGGCAGGACAACGCCTTTTTCCGGATTTGTTGAACCATCTCGGTTGCGGTCATGAAACAGATTTCGGATGTGGGCATGTTGTCTCCTGTTTGAGCAATAAGGTTCCCTTTTACCAATTCACCTCAATCGTTTGTGCTTCTCCCCGACACGGATTTCCCAGCGTATAATGAATCTGTCGTTGGCTCAAATTCATGACAATGGACAGGCAGGTGACGATTTGTCGCATCGGTTCAACAGCCGGGTTGCGGTGCATACAGACGGAAAAGGGTTTGTCCATGTGGTCTTTGAGAATATTTTGGATTCCCTGGGCATCGATGTCGCGCTCTAATTCCATCAGGCCCTTGCGGGCTCGGCGGCAACGCAGATAGGTTGACGGATTCGGATCCCGCAGGGGTTTGAGATCACGGAAATTTTTCCCCGGTTGGAGATAATGATTCGTGTGGACGCAGATACCATTCTCAGGCCACAGCACGTGTTCTTCCACCGGAGAGGTTTCCAGATTGACGGCTTCGCCGTCGGCGTAACCGATGAGTAAGTTTATGGAATGAGCCCTGGCGGCGTTCAAAACGTGACCCAGAGCCTGGGCCAGATGGGATGATTCCAGAATTCGGCGGGTGAGAAAAATCCAGGGTACGCCGGTCCTGGGTTGGTCGGAGGTCAGATTGTTAACCACCAGACCGATGCCGGCCGCATTCATGCCGATTTTAGCCAGCTGCCCGGCTTCCGTAAATGTCACCAGAGCGGGCTTTTCTTCCCGCTGACCGATTTTAAGCATCACCTGGCAATTCAATACCTCCTGGTACCAATCCCAGTTCTGGGCCAGCATCATGTCGCCATTTTTAGTGACTTCCGGTAGGGCGGCAATTGTGGTGCACTCCTGGGCCAGGACCTGGGGATTGAAGAGAATTTCGGAGCGGGCATTTAACAGGAAAATATCCTCGAACGCACGTCCGGCCCCCTCTGAAATTCCCTGAATTTCTTCTACCAGATCGGGCGCGAATGCTTTCGCTTTAAGAATGAACGGCTTGCCTCTGACGACGGTTTCTTCCCAGGTTTCGCCGGTGATGCGATGAAAAATTTCGCGGTAGGCCGACAAAATTGTCTCAATCCTCTCTCTGGCAGATTCGCCATAGGCCTGTCCTCTTTGTTTGGGATCGGTTCGATCTAGTTCAATGACTTGGATGGGTTCGATGCTCATATTCGCACCACCTCCCGTGCTATGGTATAGCCATCTAGTGTCTTTTGGTTAACTTCTACTCCCAAACCGGGTTCCTCAGGAAATGACCAGGCAGACGCCTACCGCTTGAATAAGCCTTTTGATGATGTAGATTTTCATCGCCTGTGCATTTCCGGTTCAGGGGCAGATTACTGTCAAGGGCTTGAATAATTCTCGAGTCCATACTGATAGCGGAAATTGGTATGTATGTCAATTTAGATATAAACGGGCATGTCGAATGATATTATTATATAGATAGGACAGAATAAAAACATCCTCGCCGAAAGGCATAATGATATTGAGCTAAGCAGATATATAAGGTATAAAGATGTTTAAGATCTCTTCTTGGGAGAAGGTCATATTATCGAGGAATTGCAGAAAATCATTAAAAGAATGAAAAACAACTCCAAGAGCCGAGTGCACAGCAAAGGATTTATACCATGTCGGATCTGGATGTATTAAAAAGGATGGCGCCTGCGACTTTGGATCGTTTCCGGCTGAACGACAAAGCGGCTCTGGTAGTCGGCGGCAACAAGGGTCTAGGGCAATCAATGGCCATGGCCTTGGCAGCTGCGGGTGCCGAAGTATGTGTCGTTGGACGTGGGCCTGATGGACTTAAAGATACTGCTGAGGCAGTCACTGATTTAGGCCGAAACGGCACGTTTTTTTCTGCCGACGTCACTGATGAGGGTAATGTGGAAGGGATGGTCAAATACATGCTCGATACCTTTGGCAAAATCGACATCCTAGTAACGAGTCAAGGAGTATCGGAGCTGCAGCCTAGTGCGAGATTCGACACCGCAACGTGGCAGCGGGTCATTGATGTCAATTTAAAATCGGTGTTTCTGTGCTGTAAACACGCGGGTGAGGTTATGTTGAAACAGGGCTGCGGCAAAATTATTAATATATCTTCGGTGCGCGGATTTCAAGGCCGAGCCCAGGATCCCGCCTATGCGCCCAGCAAGGGGGCAATCAATCAGCTGACGCACTCGCTAGCGATCGAATGGGGGCCTAAAGGAATAAATGTAAACGCCATTGCTCCGGCATTTACTCGAACCGCCATGGCGGCTCCCATTCTGGATGATCCGGTAAAACGAAATTGGGTACTCAGCCGGTTTCCAATGGAGCGGACCGGTGAGCTCGATGATTTATTCGGTCCGGTCGTTTTTCTGGCTTCGGAGGCCTCAAATTTTGTTAATGGCCATGTTCTTCTCGTAGATGGCGGCTGGATGGCTGCATGAGCCGATTAATTGTACTTCGAAAAAGTATTTGCCGGTTATCCAGAACGACCAAGTAATAAATCTGATCAATCATAGTACTCCGGTGACAACCTGAAGTTTTTTGGATCATCACCGTCATCTCAGCAGCGGTGATTAAAAAAGTGCGATCATCATTCTGATTTTACATGCCGGTTTGAGATTTGAACAGGTCAACCGAATTGATCGAGACATTCAGCAATTCGGCGATTTTTAATTTTGCCCGGATGCCTTTGGGACTGCCGGCCATGGAAGTAATGATGCCGATGCCCAGATCCTCTCTGAGCTGACGCATAGTTTCTTCATTGACTAGGTCCGCAACGCCGACACCCAATTTTTCCGCCACATATTGTTTGGCTTCGGCAATTTTCATTTTTTTGATCAGCTGCATCCAGGCCACCAGATCTCCGGCAGTTCGGATGCCGCCCATGCCGCTGGCAAAAATATGGGCAATGTGCATGCCAAAAGGGTCGCCGACGCCAATCTACAGACCATCCGCCTTGCCGATCTGCACGAGCGACTTAGACGCCCGGGTGACACTATCGATGGGGGGCGCTTCCATCATCGGGACACCGCCGACGCCCATGCCGACATTGGCATGCACCGGAATATTGACGGCAGCGACCGCTGCTTTGACAAACGTTACGGCCCGGGCGATATTCCATGCCACGGATTCAGTTGTTTTGGTACCGATGGCCACGCCGTAAATACCGGCGCCGGCAAATTGGGCCAAATCGGCCTGTTCATGGGGATACATGCCGGCCAGCAGTCGACCGTTAAATTCAACTTCACCATGCATGCCCAAAACAAATTCTCCCGATCCTCCCATGATGACGGGCATATTCGGGGCCGCCTTTTTTAAATCACTGACGGCCTGCAGCGCCGCCAGGAGGTCCGCATCTCCGGCGGAACCACCGGTATCTAAATTGAGCCCCTCGCAGCCGATGGCATTTAATTTTGTTCCGACAAAGACCAGGTCCTGACGCAGTTGCTGAGCAGCGGCTTCCTGCACGTCCCGGGCTTCTCTAATTTTGCCCCGAGGCAGAAGATCGGCAGGATTTTCGTGGGGGCCATCGGGTTGAAAATACAGTCCCATATTGGGTTGGGCACCGTAAAGAAAGGGGGCGGTGGTCATCATCGAGGCCGTATAATACTCATTCATCTCAAAATTGATGATGGGCTTGACGGGTTTAAAGCTGTAATCGCTATGCCCCATGGAGGTGGTGTCTGCAGCAAGGGCGCGTTCATAGGTCAAAATTGCCTGCAATCGACTCATGGAAACACCGACACCGCCACCGTCCTGACCGGAATAAAAACTCATCGAGCAGCCGTCATCCGTGACGACGACCTCCTGGCCGTGATTCACGCTGACGGCGCGCGACGGTTCGGCCATGATGCCAACGAGCTGTTCGACTTCTTCCTGGGTAAGCTCCGGTATTTTCGCACGCCGGGCGGCATCCTGGGTGGCGAGCTGAATATCTTCCTTGATGTCGTCGGTCGACATGGAAACCCGCTCGCCGTCACCCATACGGGTTAGAATTGTGTCTTTCATCAAGTATCTCCTCGTCCACAAGGGTAAACTAATAATGTTGGTGATTTAGTTCAAGTTCTCCTGGTTTCAGGTGTCAGGTTTCTGGTGTCAGGGAGTTGAGGCGTTAAATCCTGAAACCTGAACACTGACACCTGACACCTTCATTTTCTTACAACAGGTTGTCAGAAAAAGGTTACTAAACGCCCAGTTCACCTTCCGTCTCGGTGATGATTGAATGGATCTCCGCTTGCACCTTTTCCGGCAAGGGCTCCGGTTGATGGGTTTCCAATATCTCGCGGGTTTTCTCCAGCGCCCGCTGGTAGCTGTCAGTGGCACCCGAGGCTCGCCACATTTCTATTCCGCTGCGATCGATAAGCTCCGGACGGGAGTGGTCCCGCATATGTTTGAGGGTGTGCTCCTGGGCCAGGAAGTCCTTTGAAGGTCCCACCGACTTGATGACCTCAACGGCCAGGGATTCGTCGTCGATGATAAACCCATTGACGGTTTGCTTGATCATCCTGGCAAATTCACTATCCAATACCAATTGGGCAAAGTCGAATGTGATTCCGCTCTCAAGCATTCCCAGACCGTAAATCAGATTGGCACCTGCCAATGCTGCAATGAGTCCGGTGAGGGTCTTCTCATGGCCTAGTTGAGCGTCGGATATTTTGGCATCACCCTAGCCGCCGGCGACATAACTCGGCAAGGCATAGTAACGGGCCAGCCTCGCTACGGCGCCGCTAATGACAGCGCATTCCGGGGTACCCACAGAGGCGGCCGCAATTTTCAAGTCCATGGCGGTGGTCGAACTACCGTAAATCACAGGCGCACCCTTTCGCACAAGCTGATTTAAGGTAATCCCTCCCAGTACTTCGGCATTGTGAGTGACAATGGTCCCGGCTAGGGTTACCGGAGAGGTGCCGCCCGCCATGGCCATGGACAGTATATTGACCACAGAACCGGTTCGAGCGGCTTCCATAATGATTTCACAGCATTCATCAATCAGGGTCAAAGGACTGACGGGGCAGGTGGTGAAAGATAAAATGGGACGTTCTTTGAGTTTATTTACGTCGCCCAGGATGGTGCCAGCCATTTTGACCAGCTTTTTTAATAAGAAGCCGCTGCCGGGTCCGACGCAGCAATGCTTGGTGGTATTGCTGAGCATAGCTTCGGCGTTGTGAAGCGGCAGCACCACCTTGGGAACATCACTGGAACCTACGGCCTTTTCACAGACATCAATTTCATCCAGATAGTCCACCAGCTTGGCGGCATTGGCAAGATCGGCTTTGACCGGAATTCTGCGGTCGCCCGTGTATGGATCGACCACTTCAATTCCTTCGCTGAAATTGGTGAAGTAAACCCGACCGGCCTCCAGCCATTTATCGTGATCTGGATCGCGTCCGGCCAGAAGAATTTTTGACGGCGCCGATTGAATCGCATCTTCCACCAAATAGGGCGGTATCCTGACGATTTTCTTGGCACGATCGATCTGGGCGCCGAAACCATCGAACAGATCCAGGGCCTCATCGGTCTCAATATACAACCCTGTTTTTTCAAGCACCTCCAGGGTCGCCATATGAATGTCATACAGCTGATCATCTGTGAATGATTTCAGGCCCAAACCGTTTCTGCGGTCCTGGTCCGTATGGAATTTTTGCATCTTGGTTTTCTCTCCTATTACACGAACGTTGAAATCCTGGTACTTCCTTCGGGCTTTACGCCCCAGTGGCTGGAAGCGAAGCCGGTTTGTTTACGGTTAAAATTGACAGCATGCCTTGTCAATCCAGTATCCGGTATTGAGTATAAGTACCCAGCTAACAGTATTCCATCTTCTAACAGAGGGGTCATCGAAAATCAACCATCAGAACCGGGTTTACATAGCGATGATATAATGCTGCGTTGAATGTTTCGATCAATATATAATTGAAATTTGTGATTTATTTGTAATTTGGTGCTTGAGACTTGGGATTTTATTGTCTTAAGAAACCTGCTGATGCAGTTGGTTTAGAATCTATTTTGAGGTTACCCTGTTTCTCTACTTAAACTCTTGACACCCCGACACCGTCAGACTAAATTTGGTTATATTCATCAATCCACGTCCTTTGGGTGTGGATTCTTTTGTTTTCAGCGGTGCAGGTAACCCGGCATCCAACCAGGAGCGTGATCATGAGTGAGGTGAAACCCGTTATTAAGGTTTTGAACCGGGAACAAATTGAGAAAATCCACTTTTGTTCTTTAGAAATTTTGTCAACCACCGGTATACGGATCGACTCCCTGCGAGCTCGCAAACTCTTTGTCAAAGCCCTGGGGGGTTCGGATGCGGACAGGGTCATACGGATCCCGGCCGAAATGGTTGACCGAGCGCTAAAAACAGCACCTTCCATAGTGGATATATTTGACCGTCGGGGAAACATCCGGTTTCGGCTGGGCAATCCCCAAAGGGAGCAGACCCGCTTTGGTATCGGCGTCACCAACCTTTATTATCAGGATCCGATGACCGATGCGGTGACGGCCTTTAGTCGAAAGCAAATGGCGCTTGCGACCCGGCTGGGCAGCGTTCTGTCGAGCTTTGATATCATTTCGACGGTCGGCATCCTCCAGGACATGGCACCGGAGGTGGCAGACTTGTACGGCACCCTGGAAATGATCGCCAACACCACCAAACCCCTGGTGATATTGATTTCTGAAAAGCAATGCTATGATGCTGCTTTCGATTTACTCGAACATCTACACGGCGACCTGTCTGAAAAACCTTTTATCATCCCTTATTTTAATCCAATTACGCCCCTGGTACTGAATGAAGAGACGGCCGACACCATTTTCGGCACCATCGAACGCGGTTTGCCTTTTATTTACAGCAACTACGGTATGTCCGGGGCCACCTCACCGATAACGCCGGCAGGCAGTCTGGCCGTGTTGAATGCCGAACTTTTGGCCGGACTGGTTTTCAGCCAGCTTGTCAAGGAGGGCACACCGATTATTCTGGGAAGTCTGCCGGCAGGTTTTGACATGCGAAGCATGGGCGGCCATTACACCCCCCAAACCCTGCTGCTGAATCTGGCCTGTGCCGAGATGATGGCCTATTATGAGCTGCCGCACTCGGGGACGTCCGGCAGCGGTCCCGGATGGGGTCCTGATCTGTTGGCTGCTGGCACCCTTTGGATGAACCATTTGACCGGCTCTTTGGGCAAGGTCGGGCTGGCTCCGTTTGTGGGCGGCAATTTTGATTCCCTGGTCTTTTCACCGGCTATGGTCGTATATTCCGATGAAGTCATTCGTCAGGCGCGTATTTTCAACCAGGGATTTAATATCGATGACAACGCCGTGGCCTTCAGTGAAATTGATGCCATCGGCCCGGGGGGCAACTTTTTAATGGCGGATCAGACAGTGGCGTTGTGCCGTGAGACCAACTTCAGCAATTCAATCTGGCCCCATTTATCTTTGGATCAATGGCAAGCAGACGGTTGTCCTCAGGCCGATAAACTACTGCGTGCGCACACCCGCGAACTCCTGGCGGAATTGCCACGGCCGGAGGATCATGCCGACATGATCGAAAGGGGCGAAAGTTTTATTCGCGAAAAGATATCCTGATGTCAGGCTTGACAGCAAGGCCAGTGAGGCGGTAGGCTTTTGGATTGAATATCTTCGATTGAAGATTGAATATTTAAGGAATTCTATCTAATAAAAAAAGGGCGGAGCGCAGAGATCGCTACATCTATAAAAAGCTACTATCAACGCGACAACCTTTGATTTGGTAATAGAATGGATAAAAAAAAAGAAATAAAATTCAGAACGATTCGCCCGAGATCCAGTATTGTTAGTACGGTTACAAACAATTGTGTTGCATAAGATTTTACGACATGTCAGTAGTTCTGAGTTTTAGGGGGGTGGATCGATAGGAGATCGCGTGGACTCTAAATCCACGTAGCTCGGTGCGACACCGTGACCTCCCGCCACTACGTGTTGATTCGTTTCTTGAAAACTTGATCCATTGGGTCAGGTCAGAGATAAGCGGCTTTACCAAAATCAAATACCATTGGGTACTGCAATAATGGAATATTGGAGTACTGGGTTTGGTGGTATTAGATCTATTTTTATGTGGATGATACCGACAATTTAAATTCGGGAGGCAAAATTGGAAGTAACTTGGACCGCAATTCAGCAGACTCGATTGAGGGAACTGGCAGCTGATGACGGCGATCTTGAGTCACGATTTGACGACGTCGCGGCGCGCGATAGAGCGTTTCAACAATTGGAGAAAAAGCTGGTTAAAGTCGAGCGGCATAAACTGCAGCAGCTGCGTGATGTTCATCGCAGACCCAGGCTTTGCCGACTGGAAAGTCGATTGACGGATATCCTCATTCAGAATGATTTTGTGCAGGTGACGACACCGACCATTCTGTCCAAGGGTCTGCTGAACAAGATGTCCATTGATGATACCCACCCACTGACATCGCAAATATTCTGGTTGGACAAGGATAAATGTCTGAGGCCGATGCTGGCGCCGCATTTATATTTTGTTCTACAGGATCTCTTGCGGATCTGGGAGAAGCCGGTGCGCATATTTGAAATCGGCTCATGTTTCCGCAAGGAGTCTCACGGCGCCCGACATTCGAATGAATTTACCATGCTAAATCTGGTGGAGATGGGCCTTGCCGAAGAGACACGCCAACAAAGACTTGAAGAGCTGGCAGCCTTGGTGACCCAGGCGGCCGGTGTGGAAGACTATATTATTCAGTCGGAAAGTTCAGCCGTTTATGGTGAAACCATTGATATTCTGGACGGTCGCAACCGCCTGGAGCTTGGATCCGCCGCCATGGGACCCCATGTACTCGATCGCGCCTGGCAAATTACGGATGCCTGGGTGGGAATCGGGTTCGGTCTCGAACGATTGCTCATGGTTGCGGAAGGGAGTCAGAGCCTGGGGAAAATGGGAAAGAGCCTGGCCTATCTTGACGGTATTCGGTTGAATATTTGAGGGTAGGTTCAGCGTTTCGGGGTTCAACGTTCCGGGTTGACAAAATCCAGACAGCTCGCATCATAGGGATCGTGTCTTCATCTGGACATCAATCTGTTTTACTATGTTGAGTATAAGATCTATTACGCATTTTAATTAACATTGTGAGCAGTATCGATTTGTTGTAACCTTTGAACTTTGAACCCAGAACCGCTCAGTTATGTGTACAGACCACGAAGCTTCGTAAAATAAAAGCTCCCGAAATTACGGACTTTCCTGCTTCTATGCCGTTACCCGGAGATTTAACGCGGTGGCAGAGAAAAAATCAGCTAAAAAGCCGGCTAAACGCTTCTACCGCAAACGGGTTGAACTGTTTCGACTGATTGAAAAAATAAAACTCTGGCCTTCGCGAAAAGGGCTGTTGCATGGGATCAAGACAATTGACCGCATGGGAGATCAGGCTCGCATCACGACGCACTGTAACAAAACCTTTATGATTAAAAACTCCAGAAACAGCCGGGCGGCTCGCTGGCTCAGAAATAAATGGTTTCGGGGTGTTTGCGGGGCCTGCCGTGTTCCCGATTGGAAGGTGGAAAAATATTCATCCACTTTTTTTAAACGACATTATGGTTCTGCGCTGTTAAAGGAGAACGATAGCTAAAATTCAGAACTCTTGACGTGTCGTAAATTCGCATGCAACAGAATGGTCTAAAATCGCGTCAATAAAACTGAATTTGGGCGACTCGTTCTGAATTTTATTAATTTCATGTCTCTAACTAGTGCCCGTCCATAAAAGACCGTTACCAAAGACGGGCACCTTTTGGTGTTTCCAATTCAGAAATGAGTATTTTTGTCCAAGGTCAAGGAAATCAAGCGCTTGTGCGGAGGCGTAGTTTACTACGCCGCAAAAGCAAGCGCGCAGATTGACGCTGAGATTGGGCAAAAAGACCATTTGTGGATGGAAACTAACTAATATAAAGGACGTCGATACTACATTTTTCTGGGTTATCGTTCCATTTATTTTGATAAAATCTGTTGCATCTTAAATTTACGCATATTTTAACTACAAATTTTGTAGGTTCTTTAGATATCAGGGCTTTTCGAGAAGTTTTTCCAATTGGGGTCAGGAGCCCTGAAATTGAGAGGTTTAAGGTTCTGGGTTCAAAGTTCAAAGGTTACAACTGTGGGATACTGCTCGCAACAATAGTCAAAGTTTGTAATACCCGACAGATCTCATTGAGAGATTGGTGTTGGTTTGAGAACAAAAAAAAATATAAAATAAAAATTCAGAACGATTCGTCCGAAATCCAGCATTTTATCGCGATTACTGACATTTGTGTTGCATTAGATTTTTCGACACGTTAGTGGTTCTGAATTTAAATGGAGGAAATGATGCCGTACGACCCTGAAATGGATAAGGTGCTGAAGAAGTGGAAATGTGACGAAACCGGACTGGTGGTGACCATCAACCAATACGGAACCGGAGAACCGAAGGTGCAAATTGGCCCACGCATCCTGCTCAAAAAAGACGGGACGGAACGGGCCCCTGTAAAAGCCGGCCGCTTAACCATCGAGGATGTGATGTGGTTTTATGATATGATCGATGAGATCAAAGATGAACTGACAAAAGTAGCCAAACCCG
>JASFFJ010000200.1:0-10895 GCA_050124355.1 Desulfobacterales bacterium
AGCTGGGCGTCATGGGCAGAAACGGCGGCTATGCGGAATATGTGGTAGTGCCTGGACGCTATGCCCACCGTCTGCCGCCGGATTTCGAACTGATAAAAGCCTGCCTTTGCGAACCCCTGGCAGTTGCGTTGAAAGGGCTAAAACGACTGCGTAGAACCTGGCGTGACAGAAAGATGCAAAGACAGGTAGCGGTGGTGGGTGCCGGATCACTCGGGCACCTTTGCGCCCGCGTACTCGAGCACTGGGGCCATCGTGTGACGGTCTTCGACCAAAACCGGGACCGGCTGAAATATTTTAGCGGTTCCGATATCTCTGTCTCGAACAACCTGTCCGGTCTCGGTGATTTCGAAAGCCTCGTGGAGGTGACCGGCAATCCGGATGCCCTGGATGGTATTCTTCATCAGAGCCCGGCCGGATCCAGAATTCTCCTGCTGGGTTTGCCCTATGCCCACCGTCGATATACGTTTGAAAATATTGTCGCTTATGACAAAATGCTGGTCGGTTCGGTGGGTAGCGCGGCCAAGCATTTCGACCTGGCGATCGAATTGCTTCCTCAAATTAACACCGATGTATTCATGGAAAAAGTACTTCCGTTGTCCGGGTTTAAAGAAGCCTGGGAAATTGCAAGGACGGGAAAGCATTTAAAAATTATTTTAAAAGTAAACTAACCCCTGAACCTTTGAACCCAAAACCTTGAACCCATAGGTATGTATATGTACCTTTTTTTTGTCAGAGAGTTCAACGACATTGATCATATTACACCCATTGTGTGGAAAATGAAACAGGATGATTATCCTGTGGCCGTTTATTGTTTGAATCCAAAATATGACCTTCATCGTGATTACCGTCTCCGGTTTCTGAGAACGCAGAGAGTCAAGGTAAAATATATTTTCGATGAATTCGGCCATGCTCTGGGTCCGATCCACCTTTTCATGCGGTTTATTGGTAGAACCTGTTATGCCATCGCGAACAGGCTTGAAAGTTTTTCCGGGACCCTATTTGCCACCGGATCGGCGAAACTTCAAAACCGTGCCAAAAAGTTTGGAAAAAAAATCTATAAACGATGCCGGGAGAAATTTTACGATATTTCCTGGGCGCGTGACGTTATCGCGCAGTCCGGGGCACGGATTGTGTGTTTCGATCATGTCAATCCGAATCGATATGTTGTTGACATACTTTTAACGGCCGCCGGCGAAAAAGCGATTCCAGCTATCGCCCTTCCCCATGGTGTGTTCATTTATACCAACACCCTCGTGAGAACCGGATCAACTGAAGAGGACAGATATGATAAATTTAATCGCTTTGATTTTATCCTTACTCAGAACGAATTGCGTAAGGAGGTTTTGGTCAGAGCAGGCGTTCAGAGAAATAAAATTATCGTCATGGGCAGCGCCCGTTATTGCAATGAATGGATGACGCAAAACAAAAAGATTCTGCCGCGGACCATGAAGTCAAACAGTGCGAGATCAGGCAGATTAAAGGCCGTCTTTATGACGACCCGGTTTGCCTATAAAATCGATGTCGAAAGAATGTTAAAGACGTTTGATATCTTATCCAAGTTAGAGGGAGTCGACATGGTGGTCAAGCCTCATACCCGGACGGGTAGTGAGGCGAAGGTATATGAAAACATTCCTTTATCCAATGTTTCCGAGTTTTCTTCGGTAGAATTATCTGAATGGGCGGATGTTGTTCTGGCAATCGGCTCTAGCATTATTATCGAACCACTAAAGCAAGGCAAACCAGTTCTTTATCTGAAGTATCTGCATGAAAACACCACTCAATACGAAGAATTGGGCGCCTGCTGGACCATCTATAATGAGGCTGAATTGAAGGATGCATTATTGACACTATTAGACAATAAAAAGAAGGTGACCTATTCTAAAGAAAATGTAAATAGGTTCCTATCAGAAATTATTTACGGCGGACCGAATGAACGGGATGTTTTAGGGGATTATGAAGATTTCATTGTCAATCACGCCAGAAAATGAAATCAGTTGATTCATTTACAACGAAAAAATGCACTGATTCATTTGGTAGAAATTGCTTGATCAAACGGAATTATCGAAATAATTCTATTCGACTTAAAATTTGACGGCTTTTTCGAGTATGGTCTGAAAAAGATCTGATGTCATAGAATCGATCATTTTCAACTGTTCCGAACCAAGCGTTTTATATCTGTATAGAGTGCTTTCGATAATTTTTGATTTTTCAAGATCGAAACTGGTATTGGCACTGATCGGAGATCCGTTGAAGGTTGGTTGGAGTAAGATATCGTCAAATTCAATATCCAGGCAGTTACTCAAATACTGCATGACGGGCTCCGTTTTGGCAATCAAATCTTCGAAACGAATGATGAAAACGCTTTCATCTAATGCCTCTTTGTTTCGTATCGTCGCATTGACACTGTCTATCCACTGATCTAGAGCCTTTGATATATCTCCGTAATCTTTTTGTCTATGTAGTGAAGCGGAAGGAAACCAGTTCTTAGGGTCTCTGACAATAGAAATTAATTTTCCGTCAGGATAGATCTCGCAAAACTTGTCCATATTCTCTTGCAGCATAGCCATGCGTGGCGTGAACGCTGTAATATACTTTTTATGGCAACCGTTGAGATTGAAATTGTTCAGCCAGGCATTGAAATATGACGTCATGTAGCCGTCAAATACATCGCGTAAGTTCAGGGGGCGCACGGAGTTAACGTAATGCAAAAAAATTTTTTTTTGCAGAAAAGGCACAAAATGAAATGGATGGGTCCGATCCGCCTTAATGCCTTTTTTAAATCCTTCCCTAGCATGCTCAATCACGATATCTTCGAAAAGAAGGAAGAACCACCTCTCTGGAGAGTCGGCAAGATCGATTTTCGGCCAATAGTATTTTTTCGGGTAGCCGATTTTGAGTTCATGAGGGTGTGCGTGTATCTGCGGATGGCCATCAAAGAGCTGGCTTAAAAGCGACCCACCGGAGCGTTGGATTTGGGATATCAATACTAATGGCACTTGCACTTTTGTGATATTGTTGGTATCGAACTGACCGTTGCCAGCTTGATTTACTCCTGGTTCGTTACATTCGGTTTCAATCCTTTTGATCCGCGACCGGCACTTAATATACTTTTGAGGACTTATGGATCCATATCCGGACAGCATCGAAGCCGTGATACTAGAGCCGAAAGTTAGCTTTGAAAGCTTGTGCATCGTACTGTGCTTTATTTTTTTGGATACTCTCATTGTCAGATTCTAATCATATAAAGAGTTGATCGTGCAGCTTTCTAAAACCTTCTCATTTAACGGATAGATCTTTGCTTCAATATATAATCTATCCGCTTGCGGAACATTCACTTCTCGCTTTATGTTATCTTTCGTTAATTCTAACATTGAAAAACGGCTTCTATGGACCAGGATTGCCTAGTCTTCTGAGGACGTAAATTCATGAAGCGCCCTGGCCAGGTTTTTCGCATTCTCTTCAGAGGATACGATATTCATTTTTCCATAAAATTTATCAATATAGCCACGCACCGAACAGCTCTCCACAACCTTTGCAAAACATATCAGCTCCCTTCTGTCAATTTGAAAGCCGTTTTGAATTTGTCGAATCGCCTCTCTGCAGTCCTCGATCGTATGGGTAACGAAAATACCACGGCAGTCTTGGTACCAGCTATGCCCAAAAAGCAAAGAGGGTTTGCCGCGTACGATGCTTTCCCAGCCAACCGATCCGGAAACAGTAGCCGATGCCTGGGCGTGGTCAATAAGTTCAAATGATGTGTAAGACAGCGGTACAAATTCAACGTTGGGCTTGGCTGCAATCCTGTCGTAGAAGTCAAGCGTCTTGGAGCGTTCGGCCGCCTGATACTCCTTGAATTGAGAGACATGCTCCTTGACATAGAGCATCCAACCATGTGGCAGGACCTTCGACAACAAATCGACCATCAGATATTGGTTACCGAACACCCCCCCGACCGGACAGGTCTGACGTTCCGGTTCGCATTGAAGGGCTACAAATATATAGGGTACATTCATATCCACAGGTTTGGCAAGCTGGTTGTAGCGGGCAAGAAGCCTCTTCCTTTTTATACGCCCGACGCTTTCATGATAGCGCTCGTTGATATACTTACAACTGACTTTTTTATTCCAAACCGCGTTGGTGACCTCGCCGACAAAGCGGAACAGTATCGATGGAATCCCTCCCAGATCTCCTTTTTTTTTGTAGTGCTTCAGTTTATACTTCAGATGATAGGGCATGGCTTCCTTGAACGTTTTTGAAAGATTCTCAAGGTGGGCCTCTGTCTCCGGTGCCAGCGAGATGGCGGGATTGTTCTTTCTTTCTAGTTCGTCGGCATATGCCTTTCGAATGATCAGCGATGCGTCTTCAAAAGATGTGACCGGATAAACCCGTCCCGGTAAGGAGGTTCGTTCGAACATGACCGTTGCAATGCCCAACACCCTGCAAAGCGCATAAAGGACGTAGTCATAGCCGGTATGGGGAGCAATCCGATAAACAACGACATCGGGTTTGAAGTGTTCCAGCACGCCCTTCCAGTACATGACCTGGTAATGATACGATGCAATGCGCCTATGGTAGGTGAAGGAGCCGTCAACATCGTTACGATCCAGCATTTTCATGAATATGGATTCATGATAAGACAGGTTCGACAACAAGGTTTCGTCCAAAGGAGAAGAGGGGATCTGATTACACACCTCGGGGCATCGGTTGCTTCTGGCCAGGTCCTTGGTGTGGAAAACCGTATCCGGAAACGAGGCGGCGGCTTTTTTCGACTGCTTCTTGCCTCCCAGAAAGTAACAAATTTTCCAGCCGTATTGGTCGCGTAGTTCGGCAGCAACATCCACCCATGGAATTTGCTCGGTCTGTGCAAATATTGCTTTTTTAGACATGCTTTAAAGCTTCCTCACTAAATCCAGAACGACTGACGCACCGTAAAACCAGATGCTATACAAATGTCAATGGTAGCCCCAAACATAACGGATTTCGGTTGAATCGCTCTGAATTTAATTTCTTATTTTTTTAACGGTTTGCAAGGCAATATCCGCCGGTGTTGATATGAGCTTTTGGAAGCGGTATGGACAAGAGGAAAGCGATTCAATTAAGTTGAACAGCTTTTCGAATTTAGCCTCACTGCGAACTTTCTTAGAATCTTGCCGGAGTATCCAAGGTTAAAATTAAAAGAACTTGTACTCTTCAAGCAGATTCTCAACCCTTGTTTTTTCTTCCCCATTGATTTGGCGGTAGTATGAAGTCACGTATTCATCACAGATCCCTCTTAATTTAAGAATATATTTTTCATCGGCCGCCCACAAAAAATTATCGTTTTTGGTGTTTTTGGAAAGTTCGTGTAGAAATGCGTTGAGTTTGTGTTGGGCGGCCAAGGATTCGTCGATCTTGCGTTGAAGAAACAACTCATAGATTTCGATCATTGGTTCCGGAATGCAGCATGACAAACTCGAGGTATGACCTTTGGATCCCATGCATAAGCAGGCGTGCAGCTGGCTGGCGACCGCAGTTATTACCTGGAACTGTTCGTCCGCCATGCCAGCCACTTTCGTCACGGCTGCCGTGTTCTGGTTGCTGAATTTAAAACCGGCGATATTAGGGTGGGGCTTCAAATTAGCGACAAATTCCGGTGTTACCGATCGGCTCCAGTTACCGCTGATATACATCCACAGCGGCTTCGGGCAGTTGTCCGCAATGTGCCGATAGAACCAATCGACGCGATCCAGGCTGAGCTTTGGATTGTAGGGCATTACATGATACGCATCGAATTCCAGCTGTTTGGTTTCTTCAATAAAGTTAAAAATATCCTCTAATGCGAAAAAACCGGCACCTAAAATGAGCGGTGTTTTACCGGCATTGGCTTGGCAGGCGGCCTGGGCCGCTTTAAGGCGTTTGTCGAAAGAAAGATTCATGTCTTCGCTGCCGGTGCCCAGCACCCAAAGCCCTCCGATGTTTTTTGAATTTAGAAATTCGATGAGACGTTTTAGTGCCGCTGTGTCAATACTCTCATCTACAGTTAATGGTGTATCGACTACCGGGACAATACCTTGCACGGGCCTTGTTTCAATCATTGCGATCGACTCTCCTTAAATTTAAATGGTTCTTGCCTAGGATCATTGCTGCTGCCTTGTTTTTGCCAGAAAATTGATATACGTTTCCGCCATCAAAAAATCGGCTTCCGTATCAACATCCACTGAGTAAATCGGGTCCATCATGAGTGGAACCTGGCGTGGTGAAATCAATTTGTTATGCTGGGTGAAATAATCCCTCATTACGCCGTACAATGCTGCGTTGTAAAGATAAAAAGGTTCGGTGTCTGCCGGATCATCTACCGGACAATAGTCTTCTAAAACACCGTTTCGAATAGCCTTCAAAATAGGATCACGTTTTTTATAAGGCCCTTTAATGCTGACAACGGAATCTAAGTCCGATTGCCAGAGCATGTCGACCGCTTTATCAATATGGACCGGGTTTCTGATGGGACTGGTGGGTTGCAGCAGCATGATGATATCATAAACGATCTGCTTTTTTGATTCCATAAAATTCAGTGCATGTGCTACGACTTCAATGTTTCGAACCGTATCGGTCGCCAGCTCCGAAGGCCTGGTAAATGGAACCGGCGCCCCGTAATTTCTTGCGACATCGATGATCAGTAGTGCATCGGAGCTTACCAAATAGTCGGTCAGTCTTTTTGCCCTCTGGGCGGCTTCGATGGTCCAGGCGATCAGCGGCTTGCCGGCCAACATACGAATATTTTTATTCGGAAATCGTTTTGATGAGCCTCTGGCGGGGATGACTCCCAGAACTTTGGGCGGCTTCAAACTATTATTTGAAATATCGTTGTTTCCCATTTTAATTACATGCTCATAGTTTTAAGGGTGGAATCAGCCCGGACACAAATTGTCTTAAAAAAAGCGCCATTTCGTCCGCAGCGTCGACAGATTCGTTGGGTACGTGAGTAGTGTCTCTATTAAATCACCACATGTCTTCCTTTTTAAGGGAGCTCATTCTAACGATTTGTCTTTATCTTGTCAATTCAGCGTTTTGATTATGTTCTGTTTGACAGTCGTTAGAGGCAGCTCTCTATGATTAATCATATCGATAGAATGGAAGGCGCTCCCCAGGTAAATTTCCGGCTGGTCTCTTATTTCCGCATGCGCTGAGCAATGGAATCCACAAAGCGCAGGATGCTGTTTCGTGAAGCCTTATAGCGTAGTATGATGTTTCGTGAAGCCTTACGCGAAAGATTCTGGATGTAGACAGATGAGTACTCAGGTTCAATCACCGGATTCGTGCTGAGAGTCCAGTCATTCCAGTCGTAGCCGATGAGCTCCATATAGTTTTTATAAGCCGGCTTGATCAATTCTACGTCCTGCTCGGTAAACCAAAGGCGCCAGTCACCGGTGGCTTTTTTACGAAGGACCTTGGCTTTAACCGTTGACTGGGGTACTTCTCCATCCGCCTTGATTTCAAATCCCAAATAGTCGTTTAGGGCAGCGAAATTGCCGGCGATCATGTTTTCATAGGTAAATAAAAACCAATCATCTGCTAAGCCTTTGACAAAATTATACATCCGGTCGTAGCGATCGCGCTCTTTAGCGACAACGTCATCCACGGAGCGAGGCCAGCTGTTGTGTCCGGTGTGGCGACAGAGTTCGCAAAAAGAGATAGATGCGGGATCTTTTTCTTTCTTCAATACCAAATCAATGTGGGTCTCATACTGTTTTTTATTCCCCCGGTGTCCCTTATGCCAGCGGTAGAGCATGCGACTGACAGCCGCATCGCGGGGATCTCGGGCCATCCAGATCTTGCGGTCGTATTTTTCTTTTTCCAGATGTTCCCGGTAAAATTCAAAGCTTTTGCCTTTTCGCTTTTCATAGGTGTGTTTGAAGACGGCGTTTTTATAATTACCGATGTGTTTCCCCGGATGGCCGCCGGAAAAGGCCCGGCAGTCTGGCAGTCCACCGGCCACCTTGTACACCATGACGGTGGTTCCTGATTTTCCTGTTCCCAGTATAACAATTTTCATACAAATTCTCCCGGTAGGATTGAAGAAAACATCCAGGCAGAACGATTTGAAGTTTAGATAAATCAATCAGATGAATGACGGCAAACGGTTGGCAATTTTTTACTGACAAATATATGACAGGGTAGTCAAATATGTCAAGAGCGATATTGATCGGAGATGTGAAATAAACTATATATTGTCTGTGATACTGCTAAGCGAATGCTATGATGAACTGTTCAGGGTGGAGTAATTACTTTGTGGTGCTTGACACATAGCCGACATATTGCCATACTAATTTTTCGACACTCATAACATTCTGCATCCATGAATGATAGCAGTAGCTGTCGACAGAAAGGACAAAACATTGAAAAAACCCGTATTACTAATGCCGGTTGAAAACCAGGTGCGCGAACTGGATGCCAGACTTTTGCTGGCCTGTGTTGCCGCCAAGCGAGGGTTGACGTCCATACTCGGGCCCAAACGAAAGATGGAGTCGCATATTGCCTCATTTCCGAGGGGCATATACCTCTCTAAATCCCTGCGGATCGCCCGGCGTAGTTTTTTTTCGATCACGCGTATGTTGGGTCATGAAATTGTTTCCTGGGATGAGGAGGCGTTGGTCCATTTGCCACCTGAAACGTATTATTCACGACGGCTCTCACCCGTAGGAATGGAACACGTGTCCCACATGTTTGCCTGGGGCGAAGAAAATGTCGAATTGTGGCGCCAGTATTCGAAATTACCGCCCGATATGCCGATTCATGCCACCGGTAACCCACGCGTTGACCTTTTACGGCCTGATTTACAGGCTTATTATGACGTCGAGGCAGATCAGATCCGCAAGTCTTACAGTGATTTTATTTTGATCAACACCAATTTCAATCATGTCAATGCGTTTATGCCGGCCCAAAATTTATTCCTGCCGGTGCAAAAAGAGGGTGAAGCGGCAGAATTCGGGCAGGCGGCGAAGGGCATGAGCCGAGAGTATGCCGAAGGTTTTCGAGATCACAAACAGGCAATCTTTGAGGATTTTCAACAGCTTATACCTGAGATTGAGGCTGCTTTTCCGGGACATACCGTCGTGGTGCGGCCGCATCCGACAGAGAACCAGAATCTTTATCAAAAAATTGCTGGTCGGTGTCGACGGGTGCGGGTAACCAATGAGGGTAATGTCGTTCCCTGGTTGATGGCGGCTAAAGTTCTTATTCATAACGGCTGTACTACCGGGGTTGAGGCTTATGTCATGCGCGTGCCGGCGGTCTCTTACCGGAAGACCGTTAATGACTACTACGATGATGGATTCTATAAATTGCCCAACCGCTTGAGTCACCAGTGTTTTGATTTCGAAGAATTGCATGGCACGCTTGAGCGCATACTTGCAGGTGAACTGGGGCCAGCCGGTGGCGCAGAAAGAGATGCTCTCATCGATTATTTCTTAGCCGGCCGGGAAGGACCGCTGGCCTCTGAACGGATGGTTGATGTTCTGGCATGGCTTGCTGAAGAGATGTCTCGAACCCCGCCGCCCGGTTTGTGGGAATGGATAGGAAGTCATTATAAAGCAAATCGCCGGCGTATAAAAAAGGCTTATAGAGCATGGCAGCCGGGCTCTCGAAAGTCACCGGAATTCGAGCGCCATCGTTATCCGGAAATAACCGCCGGTGAACTTGCAGAGCGGATATCGCGTTTTCAGCAGATTTTGGGCGATAACACCAAGCTTCTGTTGAGCCAAATCTATGATAAAATCTATAAAATTAGTAGGTAATTAATCCGCCAGGTAAAATAGCGGACTGCAGGTATATGGTCTTTTCTGTCAATTCTGAATAATAGCGGAAATAAAAGCCCCCGCGGAGTCATCAAACGGCAGCGACCGCCTCTAATATTGTCTGATAGTCTTCTTTCGTCATTTCTTGGATCATTTTTCGCTGTTCTTCATCCAATTCTCTGGCACCGATAAAGGAACCAAAGGGCGCATCCGTAATATCTGCTTTTGGGCTTTTGGCAGGCTGAAATGGAATACTGTTAAAGGTCGGCGTCAGAAGAATATCTTCAAATGATATTTCCAAAAATTCTGACACAAAACGCATGACGGCTTCTGTGCGGCCCATTAGATCCTCAAACCGGATGAGGCACACGCGATCGCCAAATTTCATGTTGATTTCCCTAACGGCCTTGACACTTTTTTGCCAGCAGCGAATGCTTTGGTTGACATCTCCATATACTTCCGGTTCAAGGCGTTGGGCGCAGGCAAACCAATCTTCAGGTTTTCGGATTAAAGAAATTATTTTGCTCTCAGGATATATTCCAAAGAAGCTTTCCATGCTTTCCGGTTGAGTCGCAAGGTCGGGCGCGTAAATTGTTGTAAATTTTTTTTCTCCGCTGAGATTTTGATAATCCAGCCAGGCCCCAAAACATGAGGTAATATAGGCCTCGATTATATCACGGTGCCGCATCGTCTCGGTGGATTCAAGGTATCTCAGAAAAATTTGCTCTTGAATCAGCGGCAGAAACACGAAAGGAATTGTTGTACTTTCAGAATCGTCGCAACTGAATTTTTTTCGAACTTTTTTGATGTCAACTTCCTTATACAGGGTTTTGAACCAGCCCTGTGGTTTATGGTCTAAGTCGATTCCGGGCCAGTGACCTGTTGCGGGGGTGCCACTCCCAATTTCATGCGGCAGGGCATTAAGTTCAGGATGTCCATCAAGTAATCGGTTTAGCAAAGAACCACCCGAATGATGAATCTGAGTATTCAGAACCAACGGCTGAGTGATGGGCATTATGTGTTTTAAAACATTTCGCAGGATATCATCCAAATGGGATTCCTGGTCTCGACTCACCTGTCTGATCATCCGGATCCTTGCCCTGTCTTTACGGTTTCGTTTCA
>JASFFJ010000201.1:0-10882 GCA_050124355.1 Desulfobacterales bacterium
ATCGGAACCTTTCGGTTAGATAAAAAGCCCTATTGCATCTCTCTGGCCAAGGGAAGTGTCGAGAACCGATCGATTAAAGCTAGGGACAATCTGATTGTCACTGAATATGACATGACCCAATTAAAGAATGATCGGTCCGTCAAGGCTATAAAATGGATCCCTGAGGAGACGACGAAGGATCTGGAAAAGGCCAAGTTTCTCCTCATAGGCGGCAGAGGGATGAACAGTAAACAGAATACAAAAAACTTAAACAAAATCGCCGATGATATCGGGGCCGCTTTTGGAGTAAGTCGCCCGGTAGCGATGAATGCCTGGGCTCCCATGAATAAACTGATCGGCGTATCTGGCACCATGACAAAGCCTGATGTCTGTATCGTGGCGGCGGCTTCTGGTGCGGCTGCCTTTTATGCGGGCATTGAAAAAAGCAGATACATTGTTGCCATCAATAAAGACATTCGGGCGCCCATCGTTAGAATCTCCGATGTTGTCATCATTGATGATTATAAAGCAGTTATGGATGAATTAGCTAAGATCATGAGAGCATAGGCAAAAGAATATCTGTTCTGATAAGAAAAACTAATTCACTATCAAATCTGAATTTTAATTAACCTATGCGAAACGAACAGCCGCTTTAAGTGTAAGGGCAGCAGAGCACCTTATTTTAACAACAACGGCAAATCAATAAGTTTAAAGTGAAGGATAAAGTGAGTAAAGTTACTTTTTATCAAATTCTATTGAAAAGAGCTGCATGCTCCCGCCGTGTATGATCACCTAATATAGCCAAGCTTCTTCAATCGGTAGGTGAAGGTTTTTCTTGGGATGTTGAGTTCACGGGCAGCCGCGCTCATATTCCAACGACCGGTTCAAGCCAAGGTAAACCCATCAAAGAGTAACAATGAGGATTTCGATTTAATGACAATTTCGTCAATTCGTTGTCAACTTATAGTAAAGACCCAATTCCTTTTGCGATAAACCTATTATTAATAGTGGATACAAATCCACTTGCATTAAATCTAAGAATAAATGTTGCTTATGAATTTTGGATTTCACAAACGAGAGCCATAATTTGGTTGAATCGTGGATGCAACGGCTATGCTTCTACAATCCTCTTTATCAATTGCTGCTTGTAGACTGTGCTTACCAATATACAATTGATGACGCTGGTGAATAAAAATCAGTGATAAGTATAAATTATCATTTGACATCCAAAAAGCCTTAAATTTTATATTGTTTATTCCAATCTAATAAAAATTTGAGGTACGGATACTGTAAATTTGGCGTGCCAACCTAAAATTTTTTGATTGCCTAAAAGTTGTAAATTGTGGCTATGAGTCCAACCATTTGAAAAAGTTTACCTTCTGTTCGCTAATCCATAATTTTTCAACCCCTTTCGAAGATTAAGTTAAGGCACGAATACAAACTTTCACCAGAATGTGGATTAGCCAGGGGAAACCCACAATGGCCGGAAATTTTAGATTTGTTCAGCAAATCTTAACATTTTAATCCTATCTTTTTTGTGGATTAGCTGATGCATTACGCAGCCAAGCTCCTCGGCGAGTTAAGGTGCACCAATAATGCTTGTATTGTCCAAGATTTTAAAGACGATTGATTTCCTATCGTATTTAATGTATCCAAATTCTATCTGCAATAATTTCAACTAAATTGATAGTCGTTAGTTTCTCAATATAACTGTACTACGAAGATATTTTGTTTTCTGGTAAGATACACCAAACCAACATCACAAAAATTTACATCATAAAAATGGGCTTGGCTCATTAATCCCTTAATAATTCCAAGTGGCATGATACAAGCGGAGAGATTAGGCTGCCGTCCTGTTAACAGTGAACCAGCGTGAATAGATGTACAAGTTAATTTTCAGATTTAAAAAAGACCTTCTGCCCATGTAAATCCTGAATTATAAGGTGACCATCATTGAATAAATACGGCAAAAACCTCTCTCTTTCTAACCCGTGCATACGTTGTGGTGCCTGTTGTGCAACATGGAGAGTATGCTTTCCCGCTATTGAAGCGGAAACAAGAAAAACAGGTGGTGTCCCCATCGAGTTCACCGTTCCAGTAAATGAAACCCAGCTTGCTATGAAAGGGACGGAACCGAGACAAAGGCGATGCTGTGCGCTCGAGGGGCAGATCGGAATTTGGGTGGCTTGCTCTATTTATCCGTCTCGACCAACACCTTGCAGGAACTTTAAAGCATCTTGGGAAGTGGGGGTATCCAATCAGGAGTGTGATCGAGCAAGAACTATCTATGGGCTAGTACCATTTGGATGCCTGATGCCATTTGGCGGTATGTGACCTTACCTTGATAATTTGTGTTTCAGTTCAATAAACAACTCCCAATGTTTCATTTCTCGTTTGGATATTACCTGATAAGGATGTCGCGCAAAACCTGATATAACTACAAAGCTGAAATTATCAATGGCTATTAAAATTTGTGATATCATCAATCCCTGTTTTCTGGATGTTTCAAATAAAGTGGGTCCGGTGACATTATTCCGGACCCAGTAACACATAATGTGGGCCCAGTTCCATTTAATGTGGGCCGATGTGTCCTCCTGGTAACGCTTAATGTGGGCCCGCAATTTACCGTTATTCCGGGCTCGAGCGATTTTTATTCCGGGTCGCTACAATTACCTCTTGGTCTGCTAAATGGCCATATTGTTCTAAAATTCGTCTAGCCTTACGAAATGTTATGTCGCTGGTTAATGTAAGATTCCCACAGCCGGTTGAAAGCATGATTGGCTGATATATTTTTGATACCTTCTGTTCTGCCAATTCATATTTATGTAATTTTTTCTCTTGTGCGGGAATTAGCCACACATGTGCGATGATAGTTCCAACCAAGGCGATAACCGTACCGGTAACCACAAAAAGAAAGCCGCTTCAACCTAAACCATTATTTGATTTTTTCTCCGCTGTCATAAAGCCCCCTTTGTTTTCCCTGGGGTTATACCAGGAAGCCGGCCAGGGTCGCCGGATTTCGGCTTCGCTTGCCTATCCCGCGAAATTAAAAATACTAAACTTTTGAATCAATTTTGGCGAAAATAATAATAAGGTAGACCACGCTCTAAAATACAACTTGAATCAAATCATGATAGAAAAACAAAAGAATCATAAGTCAGATTTTACAAAAATAGAGAAACATGGCATAGATATCTGGAAGTTGCACATTAAAGAACGAGAACATATGCTTACCCAGATAGCTGAATATAGACGAAAAAATAGAGTTCGAGAATGGATTGAACTAATATTTATGCTAGGATTTATTTATTATATGTTGTACGATATGTACAAAGCTGGAGATTTAGACACTATTATTAAATTCTTAACAACATAAATATTGGAAAATTTTTTGGTCCAAAATGCCGAAATTTAAAATATGCACATGGTGTGCATACTCTTATAATTTAAGTTCAAGTTGGGGGCGGTTCTTTGCGAATCGCCCCCAAGCCTTTTCTATTTCCTGCCTTCCCCCGCATGCCGCTAACGGCTGTAAGTACCTGATTTTCAGTTAAAGGGTAACTATCCCTTTCCGAAGATTGTCGCTTTAAGGGCCTCTGGGGGAAAAGATTTGTTTGACATCGGCCTCTCAGGTCTGATATCGAAAAAGTATTTTCAGATTCATGCCAACTGATAACCCTTTGGAGGTTAACATGAGCTGAATATTATGACCCCATTTCTTAATGAGAGTGGGGTTTTTTATTTGGGATATATGGTTGAAACCAGCAATTTGCTATGATTACAGATTTTGGCAATTTATATGCCATTCCATGAAGGCTCAAATTACGGATGGAATCAGCAGTCGTAAATTTCTCTCAATGTAAGATAGTCAATGTATCACAGGTTGCCGTCACGCTGGAATAAAGATAAAAATAGGAAGCAGTTTCAAAACTATTTAATGAGGGAATAATGCTCGAAAAAGGGATTGCGGTTATCGGCTCAACAACTATCGATAAGAATATTTATGATAATAAAAACCAGTTAAAAATTGGCGGCGTAACAACCTATTCGGGAATCACCTATCGACGGCACGGAATTGTGACGAGGATTGTCACGAATGTTGCCGAACAGGATTTGCCGATCCTCGATAAGCTGGATCATGAGCAGATTACAATTCAAAATGGAACCACAATCCATACCACGCAATTTATCAATATCTTTAGTGGAGATCAGCGCCGACAAAAACTGCCGACCACGGCGTCGCCCATTAAAGCATATCAAATAGAAGGGATACTCGATGCTACAGGCTGTGTTCATCTGGGTCCATTGCACCCGATGGATATTGAATCAGATTGCATAAACCTCATAGAAGAAGCGAAACTGCCTGTTTTTCTTGATGTGCAGGGGTATACCCGCCGAATTGAAGATGCAAAGGTTTATACCGGAGTTGCAAATCAAATAAAGGCCTCACTCAAAATTTCCCGAATCGTTAAAGCCAATGATTCTGAATTCGAATCTGTACTCCAATATTTCGACACTGACCTTGCCAATCTTCTTGCCAGGTACAACATCGAAGAGTTTATTGTCACTCAAGGAAGAAAAGGAGGATTCGTCATCGATAATAAAAATAGCGAGGTTCGCTTCCGTGCAGTTCCGGTCCAATCCTCAGGTGACCCGACCGGCGCCGGTGATATCTTTTTTGCCGCTTACGTTGTCGGTCGATTTATGAAAAAAATGGATATCTCGAATGCATGTGCTTATGCCGCAGAATTAACCGCTTTGCAAATAAGTGGAAATTACATCACCGAAGATCGTCTTGGCCTCTCAGCTATCGGAGAGTCAGACAAAAATGCCAAAAATCCAAACTGACTCCAAGCACAGTGACCACTTTCGAAAAGTCGCCCCACTGAGGGTATCACCCCGATTGGGGCGCTCACGTACGCTAAGAATATCAACACCGCTATTCCTCTCTGTTCGTGTATTGTACGCTCCTCTTCCTTTTCTAACAAATTCTTTCTTAGATTGATACACCCTGTTCATGTATGATATCTGTAATTTGGCTTGATTCCAGATACTGGCAAGATGCACGAAACCGCTTCGTGGCAGCTTTACTTCATCGTTCTACAAATTTTTCAGCATTTCCCATTTCAGATTCATTAACGATTTAAGAATAAGGAATCTTTTGGCTCTGTCTGTTTATAAGATTCTCGAAGGTTATGGATGAGCTGATCGGAACTGCTGTAGTTGTTCTTTGATGGATGGGGAAAGTTGGGTAAGAGAATACTCATAGTATTGTTGGTTTTTACCGGAACCCCTTCCAAAATAATGCCATTTTGGAAAATTAAAATCCGATGTTATGGATTTTGGCAAAAGGAGAACAGCCTGAAGGAAAGACGCCAGGTCCGGAGCGTTATAGATGTTTAGCCCAAATCCCCACTGATCGAAATGATCTAAAATTTCCATTATATGCGAGGTCCCCCACTTGATGGAAAACCGATTGATCCCCCAGCTCAAAAAGGTGAAAAGAAGCTGCCGGGTTTTTTGGGGACGGCTCAGTATTAGTGGCGCATATCTATCAATTGGACATTGTAAAATGGCATCCGGGTGAGTTTTTTTTAATTTACGAAAGCCTTTTTCTCCTATAATCTCAAGTTCTCCGTTGAACCAAAGCGCAGAATCATTAAATCCAACACTTTGGACAAGTTTCAATGTTTCATCGATGACCTGACCATTTTCTTTCAAATCAAGCTTTATCGATCTATCCAGAACTTTAATACGATTGAGCAGATCACATAGATGCATTGGATCTTCATCATCTTTTAGGGGAGTATTTTCATAGGAGTCGTGACGGAGGATCAGCTGATGCGTTTTCGGATGCATCCGCACATCGCATTCTACCCATTGGATGTTAGAGCCGGTGAACTGTCTTAGGTTTGCGAAATCGTTTACTCCATGCCATACAAACTGAATATGTTCGGGTAGTGTATTCTCATTGATCAATTCAGTGATATCGTAGACACTGCCGCTTAAAGAATCTGAAGGCAGTTTCTTTCGCCTGGACTCAAAAATGGTATCAGCATGAAGCAATACGATCTGAGAGTCAGGGTCTATTTCTGATATAGCCTTTAGGTTTTCCGGTTCATTATCAATCATGGCAAATACTCGAAATCCTGCTTTCTGATAATGGCGCACCCCAGCTACTTTTGTACATTTCACTGGGTGTTCAGAATCATTCGGGCTCATATAAAGAAAGTCATTCGTAATGAGTACTTTATGCTGCTTTCCGATTTTGTTGATCGACCGCAAGGTATCCTCTCGGAGGCATTCGGGTCTGCCGGTATTCAGCGCCACATAAGTATTCGGTTGAATCTGAAACCAGCGGATTACTTCCATGACCCCCTTAAATGATCGGTGGGATGATAAAATGGCCTGGGATGACCAGCGATATTCATGATACCAGCAAAGAATCTTATCATGATAACGAATCGGAATGTCTAATCGAGCTAACAACGTGTCGACTTGGTTTTCGTGAACGTCGATTTGATTTGGTGATAAGATTTCGAAAAAGTGGGTTTGGTGATGATGGTCAAAGGCCTTAAGCATATAGTGAATCATATAGCGCATATCCAGAATGGTGCCATCAATGTCAAATAAAATCATTAGCTTATCATTTGGATACTGTTTCCTGGTTTTTTCATAGTGTAACGCCAGTTTTTTCATCCAGCTTAGCATCGATCCTCCAGAAAAATTTTTCTACAATAATATTAAAGTGTTAAAGTATAATTAAAAATTTGTTAAAATAATATTTTGGCGCTGACTATAAGTTGATGAATAAGAGGCAAGGAATATGCCAAGCGGCAAAAATTTAAAGAAATTACGATACAATTGACAAAAAAAATAAAAGTGTTTAATGAAAGACAGAACTCTATTAGACAGAAGTTAGGGCATTGATTTTTTTTCGGTTACCTGGAGGCAAAATGATGAGTAATCAAAGAAAAAACATCGACCTCAAAAATGTGCCTTTTAATACGTTCATCCCAGATCATCCAATCCCGCTCTAAAACATCAAACCAAGCTGTGTTAATTTATCATGATTCTGATGATAGACTTTACTCTTAATTGTATTCCGCATAGACTGGGAAGAGCACAAGGCTAAGGTAGTCGAATCAACCACCGTAGGTCCAAGTTAGGCACCAATAATCTTTAGCAATCTTAACCGACTGCGGTTTCAGTCACCGTCAGGGTCAAGGGTGGTGAGGAAGTTGGCCTTCCAGACCTTGAAACCTAAACCATAAAATATGATTATTCCCAGCTTATTGTGGTTTTGACAAACAGACGGTCTTTACTGGAAAGGACCTATATTTGGCAAGAATTGAACCGCGTATGAAAAAAAGTCTAAGAATCAATCCAAATTAACGCAGGTTTTCGGGCTGTTTTATCCATTCCAGAGAATATACATGGATAAAAACATGGAATACATAATAAACACAATTAGGATCCCCAGGGAAACATAGATTGCGAAATTCCAGTTGCGGAAAAAGCAATACGTACGGTCAATCCAACATGCTGTCGAGCCTGGCTTAAAATAGCTCGTGACGACTTCCAAAAAACAACAGGAGAATTAATCAAAAGTCTCAATTAACGGTGGTAAATGAATCAATCCGATGAAAAGAATTGGGCGCGACAAATAGTGAGATCGTCATTGCACGAAATCTTAGCGGGTAAGTTTCAGGTCCCATCTAACGAGGAAATGGAAACTATCATTAGGGATAAATTTTGCGAACCTTTTGATGAATACAGACAGCAAACAAAGATCCGGAAATTACATCCAGAGTGGAGTGAAGTTGAGATATCAGACCGACTCGAAAGACAAAAGATGGAGCAGGATCGGGAGAGCCGTGCCAAAATAAGATGGTTTAGCCAAAGAACAATTGAAGAGATTGAAAAACTCATAAAAAGTCTGAATCAGGAAATTACGAAATGGAAGGTTAATAATTTATAATACTTTCATCGTTCTGACATTCAGAATATCCAAGAACAAGATGCAGACGCTGAAATTCTATCAGAGGCATTTCGTTTGTTGCGTCCAGGGGGATGGCTGCTTGTCAACGTTACCAATGGATTGACAGTAAAAAATTCCTTTACTCCGAATGCCTGGCATGAAGGAGTGTGATATGTACCGACCAGCAAAATTAACAAATTGGCGTCTTGGCAGCTGAATTGAGTGTTCCGCTATAGGTTGTTAAAAGGTTGGTCGCCAGTATCTGCTTTGCAGAGCGATAGACAGATGATAAAAAATCAGATGTTGCTCCGGATTGAAGATCTCAGCACGTCCTTTTTCACCAACCGTGGTGTAGTAAAGGCTGTTGACGGTGTCGACCTGGAAATCAAACGTGGTGAAACACTGGGACTCGTAGGGGAGTCGGGCTGCGGTAAGAGCGTAACTGCATTGTCGGTTATGCGATTGATTCCGGATCCCCCCGGCAAGATTGTTAACGGCCAAATTCTGTTCGAGGGACGGGATCTGATGCGGTTGAGCGAAGCCGATATTCGGCGCATCCGTGGCAACCGGATCTCCATGATTTTCCAGGAGCCCATGACTTCCCTTAATCCCGCCTTTCAGGTGGGCGACCAGATCGCGGAAGTTCTTCAGCTGCATGAAGGCCTGCAGCGACGAACGGCCTGGAGTCGGGCCTCAGAATTACTAACCAAAGTCGGCATACCCGATCCGAACCTGCGGGTGCGGGAATATCCCTATCAGATGAGCGGCGGCATGCGGCAACGGGTGATGATCGCCATGGCCCTGGCCTGCAATCCGGACTTGATCATCGCCGATGAACCCACCACCGCCTTAGATGTCACAATTCAGGCCCAAATCCTGGATCTGATGAACGATCTGAAAAAGAACTTCGACACATCTATTCTACTGATTACCCACGATCTCGGAGTTGTGGCGGAAATGTCCCAGTATGTAGCCGTTATGTATGCCGGTCGGATCGTTGAATACACCGATGTTGCCGAGCTATTTTTGCATCCCAAACATCCGTATACCTTAGGGCTCATGGCCTCGGTTCCCAACATCGAGGCCCCGGTTCCGCCTGACCGGATACTACAGACCATACCGGGGGTGGTACCTAGCCTTTTAGATCTGCCGCCGGGGTGTGCCTTCTATGACCGGTGCGATCGGAAAATGGAAGTTTGCCGCCGGAACCATCCGCCGCTTTTCAAAATCAGCTCCAGCCATCAGGTGAGGTGTTGGCTTCATGAAAAATGAACAGATTCTGAAAATCGAAAAACTCAAGAAATATTTTGCAGTGGGTGGGGGGCTCTTCAGGCGCCACCGCGGATTCATCAAGGCGGTGGACGGTGTTGATCTTGCCCTTCAAAAGGGAGAAACTTTGGGTTTGGTGGGGGAGTCAGGCTGCGGCAAGAGCACGTTGGGATATTGTATCCTCCGTCTTGAAGAACCGACCTCCGGACAAGTGTTCTTCGAAGGCCAGGACATTCTCGCAAGCGACCGCACCGTCTTGCGTCAGCTACGGCGCAATATGCAAATCATCTTTCAAGATCCTTACTCCTCCCTCAATCCCCGAAAAACCGTGGGCCGTATCATCGGCGAAGGATTTCAAATTCACGGTCTGCTCTCTTCTGAGGAAAGAAGGCAGCGGGTAATGGAACTTCTGGAAATCGTGGGCCTGTTGCCGGAGCACTACGACCGCTATCCCCATGAGTTCAGTGGTGGGCAGCGTCAGCGGATCTGCATTTCGCGAGCCCTGGCATTGAATCCCCGGCTGGTGGTCGCCGACGAACCGGTATCGGCCCTGGATGTATCCGTCCAGGCCCAGATCCTGAACCTGCTGGTATCGCTCCAAAATCGCTTCCATCTCACCTATCTTTTCATCTCCCACGATCTGGGAGTGGTTCGCCATATTTGTGATCGGATCGCGGTCATGTATCTTGGCAAGATCGTTGAATCGGCATCTTCACTGCCCCTCTATGCCGCACCCCGGCATCCCTACACCGCATCGCTGCTGTCGGCCGTACCAATTGCCAATCCGTTTGGAAAACGAACCCGGATCCGGTTGGGGGGGGATGTGCCTTCGCCTGTCAACATCCCGCCCGGCTGCAGCTTTCACCCGCGATGTCCCCAGATGCAGTCCAGCTGTGAAAAGCAGGTTCCCGCGTTGACAGAAATCGAATCCGGCCACCAGGTGGCCTGCCATTTTCCCTTGCAAGAGCCGGCTGCCTCGTGGGGGTCGGGATAAACCGCTAACGATTTAAGAAAGGAGGCCAACATGAAAAAGCAAGTGGTAGTTTGTTTAGGGATGGTTTCACTCTTTCTGCTGTTAACCCTAATGCCTGTATCCGGCGCTTGGGCCCAAGAGCTGGCCGAGGAACAAACGGTGAGATTGGCCATGGGAGTTGCAGATATCGGCACCCTGGATCCGCATTTTGCCACAAAGATCGGGGAATACCCGGTTGTCACGATGATCTATGAGGCCCTGCTGCGGCACCCACCGGGGCAAATCGACATCGAAAAAATCCAACCAAGTCTTGCCGAACGCTGGGAGGTGGCCGAGGACAAGCTGACTTGGACGTTTCATCTGCGCAAGGGGGTGCGTTGGCATGGGGGATATGGCGAATTCACTGCCGAAGATGTAAAATTTTCGCTGGGACGTGTGATGGATCCTGATATCGGGTCTCCGGCCAGAAAACGGTTGCCCGCCATGGAGAGCATTACGATTGTGGATCCCTACACCATTCAGATCAAAACCCAAAAGATCCTGCCTGATTTGCCGGCGCTGCTGGTGAATGAAATGCCCGGCTACGTTATGTGCAAGAAGGCCGTGCAAAAATTGGGCAAGGACATCAAGTATCAACCTATCGGAACCGGTCCGTTTATGTTTTCAAGCTATAAACCCCG
>JASFFJ010000202.1:0-10851 GCA_050124355.1 Desulfobacterales bacterium
CGGAGAAAATTGATGATATTTTGACGAAACTCAAGGAAGAAGCTTAGGACTTGAAAAAATCCGAAATCCGATTATCAAAATCCGAAACAATTTTCCAATTTTTTAAATTCAAATGACCCAAACCGTATTCTTAAAACTCACACCTTCATTGGTTATGACCTTAGAACATTTGATATTCGTATTTGTTTCGGGCTTCGAATTTCGGATTTCGAATTTCAGTTGCCCCGCTTGGCAATTAAAAGCAAAAATTTATTGAATATTAGTTAAACAAAAGCATATGCCATCAAACTACCCTCAAGTTCTATTGCAAAACCGCAAACCGGATCGGATCGCTACCCTGGACGAATACCGCCAGAGCGGTGGATATAGGGCCTTGGAGGATGTTCTCAAAGATTACTCTCATAAGGATGTCCAGCAGGCGGTGATCGATTCAAATTTGCTCGGCCGAGGCGGGGCCGCTTTTCCCACCGGGATGAAGCTGATGTCGGTCGCCGATGACGCGGATTTCCCACGTTATATCATTTGCAATGCCGATGAAATGGAGCCAGGGACATTCAAAGACCGGGTTTTGATTCATGCCGATCCGCACATGCTGATCGAGGGTATCATTATTGCCGGTTATGCCTCGCTGGCAGAAAACGGCATTATTTTTATTCGGCCGGAATACGAGAATGCCGCCAGAATTCTGGAAAGAGAAATCCGGATTGCGCGCGACGAAGGTTACCTGGGCAAAAAAATTTTAGGCAGCGACTATTCCTTGGAAATCGTTGTTCATCGCAGTGCCGGCCGCTATATTTGCGGGGAGGTGACCGCTCAGCTGAACGCGCTGATGGGCAAACGACCGAATCCAATGAAGCCGCCGCCGTATCCAACGGAGAAAGGACTTTGGGATCGGCCCACCGTTTTGTCCAATGTTGAAACCTTTGCCTGCATTCCCCACATCATCCGAAATGGGGGTCAATGGTTCAAGGATCTTGCCATAACCAAAAGCGGGGCCGGCACGAAAATTTATGGTATTAGTGGCAAAGTCAAAAAACCGGGTTGTTATGAACTGCCGTTAGGTATCCGTCTGAGTGAAATCATCGAAGACTACGCCGGCGGCATGTCGTCCGGATCAGTATTTAAAGCCTGTCTGCCCGGTGGTGCGTCCACCGGATTTTTGCCCCGGCAACATTATGACATAGAAATGGATTTTGACAGCCTGCGCAACATCGGAAACCGGCTCGGCACCGGTGCCATTATGGTATTTGACCAAAAAACCTGTCTGGTGGGAGCCACCGTCAATTTAATCGAGTTTTTTGCACGAGAATCCTGTGGCTGGTGTACACCCTGTCGGGAAGGACTGCCCTATATTCTAGATCTGCTGAAGCGAATTGAAAGCGGGGAGGGAGAGCCGGCGCATCTATCCATGCTTGAGCAGATGGGCAAGTCTCTTTGGAACGCCTACTGCGCTTTTGCCCCCGGCGCCGTTGCACCATTGGAAAGTTTGCTCGTACACTTTAGAGATGAGGCTCAGGAACATATCAGCCAGAAAAAGTGCCCGTTTAAGTAGTGATTCATAAAAGAGAAAATTCTCTAATTCAAGCTAGGTTGTGATTTTTGCGCATTACCGAATAGTTTTGGAATGAAATTTATAAACCTGTTAAATAAATTTATAGGAATGAGTTACGAACGCTCATGCCCAAAATTACGATCGATGACAGAGAACTAGAAATTGCGCCGAATACCACGGTGATAGAGGCCGCCGCGCAGCTGGGAATCATGATCCCGCGGTTTTGTTATCATCCTGCCTTGGGCTCGGTGGGTGCGTGCCGGGTTTGTGCGGTGAAGTTTGTGGAAGGGCCGTTGATGGGTATTCAGATGAGCTGTATGGTCGAGGCCCGGGACGGCATGGTCGTGTCCACCACGGACGAAGAAGCCGTGCAATTTCGAAAATCCGTCATCGAATGGCTGATGCTCAATCATCCCCACGACTGTCCGGTTTGTGATGAAGGAGGGCATTGTCTGCTCCAGGATATGACCGTCTCCGGCGGTCACGGAATCAGAAGATATGCCGGAACCAAGCGCACTTATAATGATCAATATTTAGGGCCCCTGATTCAGCATGAGATGAACCGCTGCATTCACTGTTATCGCTGTTCCCGATACTATCAGGAATTTGGCGGTTATCATGATCTCGGAGCTATGGGTAGTGCAAATCGCACCTATTTTGGACGTTTTGAGGACGGTATTCTGGAAAGTCCGTTTACCGGAAATTTAAGCGATATCTGTCCCACCGGCGTTTATACGGATAAACCCTCGCGGTATTTTGGTCGACGATGGGATTACCAGCGAAATCCGTCTCTGTGTATCAACTGCAGCCTGGGGTGCCATACCGTGGCGAGCGTCCGTTATCGCGAAGTCAAACGGCAGGAGGCCCGCTTTAGCAAAGCGGTCAACGGCTACTTTATTTGTGATCGCGGGCGTTACGGGTTTTTCTACGCCGGCCTAAAATCCAGACCGCGGCATGCATCGATCAAGGGCGGGAAAACTTCCTGCGATGTGGCGGTGCAAGCTGCGATGGATAAACTTGGGAAAATTGGTCGTGATTCAGGAGGTTCTGCGATTGCCGCACTCGGATCGGTCCGCAGCAGTCTGGAAACTCAGGCCATGCTTCGTTACCTCTGTCAATTATTTGGCTGGCAAAATCCCGCCTACTTTATGGATCCGGCCGAAAGATCGAAGGTCAAAACGGCCATCACCAGATTAGAAGATGAACTGGCAGTGTCAATGCGGGAGATTGAGACGGCAGATTACATCATCTGTCTGGGCGTCGATCCGATTAACGAAGCACCTATGCTGGCATTGGCGCTGCGACAGGCCCAAAAAAACGGCGCTAAAATCGTCGTAATCGATCCCAGACCTGTTTTTTTACCGTTGGATTTTAAACATCTGGCAATCTCTTCGGATGATCTGTGTGGTATGGTCAGACTGCTAATCAAAGCTACGGTGGATCGTCAGGCTGCAGCCTCATTAGGAGAGAAGGCTGCCAGGTTTTACGACGCCTTGCCGGACCGGAACCAGATTTCCGGATTGCAGGAAGATTTGTTTGCCCTGGTAGTAGATGGTATCAAGATCAGTCAACGGCCGGTTATTATCTGTGGCACCGACATCCCGCCGGTTCAGACGCCCGGCATTGCAGCGGATTTTGCCCTATCTTTGCGGGCAGCCGACAAAAACACCGGGCTCTTTTACCTGCTGCCGGGTGCTAACGCCTTTGGCGCTGGACTGCTCTCCGACAACAAGGCGTCGATGCTGAGCATCATCGAAGCGATTGAAGATGGCGATATTAGGGCCTTGTTTCTGGTCGAGTCTGATCCATTTTTTCAATTTTCGGACCGTAAACGATTGGCGCAGGCGTTGGATGCGCTTGATTTGTTAATTGTATTGGATTACATCAATTCTGATGTTATCCAAAAGGCTCATATTTTTATCCCTTCAACCACTATCTATGAGGCAGACGGCGTATTCGTAAACCAGGAAGGTCGGGCACAGAGGATACAACAGGCCTATAGCGGCGGTGTCCCGATTGTACAAAGCGGCGGCGGAACGCATCCTCCCAGAATTTACGGAAGCGGGATTCCCGGCGCTGCCCCAGCCCCGGCCTGGCTGACCATGGCCCAAATTTCGGACAGTCAAGCAACGCCGGCAACAAGGACGCCTCTGGCAACTTATAACAAATGCCTGGCAAATTTTGTCCCCGAGCTGGCCGACCATGATTTAACCAGTGATATCCCGGATGAGGGCCTCCGACTCAATTCGCACGCAAAAACGGATCTGCGCTTTACGACCGATTTTTCCGGCCAGCCCGAAAATCACCGAAGTGGACCGGGAAATTTACAATTAGTTTTAACTGATTTGACCTTCGGTACGGAAGTGCTTTCGGCCCACTCAGAATGTCTGCGGGAACTGGAAGCGGAACCGGCCGTTACGATGCATGCCAGCGAGGCAGATAGTTTGGATGTAGCTGACGGTGATAGGGTTTCCATCCAAACGGAAAACGGCAAATTTGAAGCAAAGCTTAACGTTGTAGAAAACATGGCCACCGGTGTGCTGGTTGTCCCCCGGCACCACCAGATATCCTGGCAGATTTTTGAAGCCGGTGTGTTCAGCATTAGTCGGGACCAAATTAAAAAAGTGGAAATATAGTTCGGTTTACTAAAAATGGATTGGCTGATCGGCTTCATACTTTTAATCCTTAAATCAGGGGCGGTTCTGATTGCCCTGCTTTTGGGGGCCGCCTATCTGGTACTGGTGGAGCGCAAGTTTCTTGCACGGCTGCAGATTCGCTATGGTCCCAATCGGGCTGGAAAATTTGGACTGCTGCAACCGATTGCCGACGCAATCAAAATGATGCTCAAAGAAGACATTGTACCCGAGGCAGCCGACCGCATGATATTTTTGCTGGCACCGGCGGTGGTGGCCTTCACCGCTCTGTTGATGTTTGCCGTTGTGCCCTTTGGTACCGAGTGGATGATCGGTGACAAAAAAATCCCCATGGTGATTTCAGATCTCAACGTAGGGCTGCTTTTTGTCTTTGCGATGTCTTCTTTGGGGGTCTATGGTGTTGCGCTGGGTGGGTGGGCCTCCAACTCAAAATACAGCCTCCTGGGAGGTATCCGTGGCGCAGCCCAGATGATCAGCTATGAGCTTTCACTGGGTCTTTCGCTGGTGCCGGTTGTCATGCTGGCGCGATCCTTCAGCCTGGTGGATATTGTCAACGCCCAAGCCGGCTACCCATTCATTTTAGTGGCACCGGTATCGTTTATAATTTTTATCATCAGTGCCATGGCAGAAAGCAAACGAATTCCTTTCGATCTCCCCGAGGCCGAAAACGAGCTGGGCGCGGGGTATCATACGGAATACAGCGGCATGCGCTTTGGTCTTTTCTTTTTAGGCGAGTATGTGCACATGCAGGTGCTGGGGGCGTTGACCGCCGTTTTCTTCCTGGGCGGCTGGCGCGGCCCGCTGCTGCCGCCGGTGGTATGGCTGTTTTTAAAAATTATCCTGATCGCATTGGTAATGATTTGGATTCGCGGCACCCTGCCGCGGCTGCGGTATGATCAACTCATGGCACTGGGCTGGAAGGTGCTGATTCCAGCCTCACTTATTAATATAGTGGTAACGGGCGCTATACTATTGATATAAAAATTCGAAATTGCCTATTATAGAACGTCATAAAAACTAAGAAATTTAAAAAATAATGTCCTCCGCAATTGAAGCAACAAAAGCACTGGCTGCCGGTTTAGCGACAACTTTCAAGCATCTGTTTCGCAAACCCATTACCGAAGAATACCCGGAGTATAAACGTACATTACCGGAGCGCACCCGGGCCCGGATCATATTAACCTGCGATCCGGACGGCAAAGAGCGCTGCGTGGCCTGCTATCTTTGTTCGGCAGTTTGTCCGGTTAGCTGTATATCCATGCAGTCGGCCGCAAAAGAAGACGGCAGGCGATATGCAACCTGGTTTCGCATCAACTTTGCACGCTGCATTTACTGTGGACTTTGTGAAGAGGCCTGTCCGACCTCGGCCATCCAGCTGACGCCGTTATTTGAAACCTGCGAGCGTGATATCCTGAAACTCGTTTACGAAAAAGAAGATCTCTTGGTCGATCATGGAGGTAAAGATAAGGCGTATTGCTTCTACAAGTATGCCGGCATTGCAACCGATGTCGGCGGCAAGGGCGAGCATAATAGAGAGAATAAACCGGTTAATGTTAAAAGTAACATGCCTTAAAGCTCGCAGGCCAGTATGCTGGAAAGCGCGTAAGCTGATAGGTTGAGGGGGTCAGAAAATGCGACGGTGGAAAGTTTACAAACCTATTTGAGGCAGCAAGTTTTTTATCCAACTTGCCTAACATGTTAGAGCAAGAGCTCATTAAATCCGAGACATAAATGAAAGCTTGGCGCAACATTAATTTATTGGTTTAAGATGTTCAACAGTCGAAATCTCGAGATGCCGGCGAGAGACAAAGCCTTAATGCCAGGAAGCCTATAGTCATGATTGAGCCTCCCGGCCTCTCAGCTTCCCAGCTTCAGCCGTTTGCTATTATGACCATCTACTCAATTATATTTTACTTGCTGGCAATAGTGATTCTGGTCACCACCGCAATGGCCGTCACCCGGCGCAATCTGGTACATGCCGTAATCTATCTGATTTTTTCATTTTTCGGCAGTGCCATGCTGTTTTATCTTTTCGGTGCCCCAATTCTGGCTGTTCTGGAGGTTATTATCTACGCCGGGGCGATTATGGTCTTGTTTTTATTTGTCGTCATAATGATGAAAGCAGAAACCATCGACAAGCGTGTATTCGACTTTCGCCAATGGCTGCCGGTTGCAGTTTTTGGACTTATCTACATTGCCATCGGGATGGGTATCATCTCAGCCGAGCCAACCAGTCAAATTACCTTGAAAACCGCCCGGGCAGCACCCGAGGAGTTTGGACAGTTTGTATTTGAGCGTCACTGGATTTCCATAGAAGCCGTGTCCTTATTGCTGCTGGTGGCGCTCGCCGGCGCTCTCATAATCGGCAGACGGTCGAAAAGGCCCTCAGCCCCAGAAACCACTGATGGTGAGTTATGATTGTTCCATTTGGTCATGTCCTTATACTGGCGGGATTGCTCTTTTTAATGGGGATTTTGTGTACGGTCACACGTCGCAGCCTGATTATGATCCTGCTAGGGGTAGAAATCATGCTGAATGCGGTTGCCATCCTATTGGTCGGTTCTTCCCTTCTCTGGCAGCATTTGGAGGGTCAGGCCATCGTTTTGTTTGTATTTGCCATCGCCGCTGCCGAAGTTTCCGTTGGATTGGCTCTGATTGTATGGGCCTATCGACGAACCGGATCGATGGATCCAAATGACTATAATTTTCTTAAGTAGCCTATTTTGTCATAATTAACGAGAACCAAAATGACATCGTCCTGGAACCAGAATCCGGCGTTATTGATCGCCGCATTGACAACATTGCTGCCGTTTGTCGCATTTATTGCGATCATGATTTTCACCCGGACCCATCCACGGCTTTCCGCTCGTTTGTCAATTGCCGCCATTTCAATTTCACTTGCCGGCGCGCTTTTTTTACTTGTCGTTGGCTGGCAGCTGGAGGCTCCGGTCCAGTACCAGGCCCGATGGCTGGTATCCGGCGATATGAGTGTTCCTTTTGGTTTTCTTCTGGATCAAACAAGCCTGCATATGCTCACCGTAGTGGCAATCATTAGCCTCTTGGTTCAGGTCTATTCCCTTGGATATATGGCCGGCGATGAAGGATTTTCCAGGTACTATGCTTTCATGTCTCTATTTGCCTGGGCCATGATGAATTTGACCATATCGCTCACCATGCTTCAGCTGTTTATCTTCTGGGAGCTGGTCGGGCTGTCCTCTTATTTGCTCATCGGTTTCTGGTATGAAAAATTCAGTGCCACCGAGGCCGGTAAAAAAGCATTTGTCATGACCCGCTTTGGAGACGTGGCCTTTTTCCTGGGCTTGCTGCTGGTACTGGTCCATCTGGGCAATTTAAGTATAGTGGAGATCAACGACCCGCTGGCGGCAGATCGGATGTCACCGGCACTCATTACATTTTCTTCCCTTTTGATATTTGGCGGCATCGTCGGCAAAAGCGCTCAATTTCCGCTGATGACCTGGCTGCCTGACGCCATGGAGGGACCGACACCGGTTAGTGCCCTGCTGCACTCAGCCACCATGGTAGCGGCCGGTGTGTTTCTATTTGCCCGCCTGTTTCCGTTTTTTAGTCATTCGGCCACCGCCATGACAGTGTTTCTTGCCATCGGCACCATCAGTATGTTGCTGGCGTCCACCATGGCCATGGTAAGCCGGGATATCAAACAGGTTTGGGCTTACTCCACCATCAGCCAACTGGGATTTATGATCATGGGATTGGCCGCCGGGAGTTATTTTGCCGGGATGTTCCACCTCACCACCCATGCCGGATTCAAGGCCTTGCTGTTTCTTTGCGCCGGGGTTTTCATTCACGCCTTTGAAACCAACGACGTATTTGAGATCGGCCGTCAGGATGGACGACGGCTAAAAATCCCGATGATTTGCACGGTTATTGCCGTGGCGGCTCTGGCTGGCTTACCACCTTTCTCCGGTTTCTTCAGCAAGGAGGTGATTCTCGCTGCGCTGGCAGATTTGAAAAATCCCCTTTGGCTGGCAGCCGGACTGCTTGGCGCATTTTTAACCGCCTATTACGCCTTCCGGCTGATCTTTATCATTCTTTTTCCAAAAGAATTAAAAACCGATCCGAATACCGGTCATGAACACGATCACGGACAAGACACATACTGGCTAATGGCCTGGCCGCTGATCATCCTGGCTGCCGTGACCGTGCTGCTGGGCTCATTCCAGGGGCAATTGGAAGATTATTTCAAAGGACTGAATCTTATGCAAGATGCCCATGTTGGCCACCACGCCGGACTGCCCTTTGTGGCCTTGGGTGCGGCCGCCATAGGAGTGGTGTTGGCCTGGATGGAATTTGGTCGTCGCGAAGCGGGGCAGATCGGATTTATCGAAAAAATCGTACCGCTGAATAATTTGTTTTCCGAACGATGGTACATCGATCGCTTTTACCGGAAATTTATGGATGTCGTCATTTACAGCGGGATATCCAATCTGTTCACTAAAAATGATAACAAGATTATCGATGGCGGTGTAGACGGATTGAGCAGGGGGACCGTTGAAAGTGGGCGGTTCGTCTCTTTCTTGCACCTGGGGATGATTCAGTACAGGCTCTTAGCAATTTTTGTGGTCCTTATCCTGCTGGTGCTATACTTTTTCTTTTAACAAGCGGGTTTATAGCCTGATACTTTAAACGTCAGGATACCATAACGTTAGGCATTTTAGACAATTTGTAAATTTTAGGCATTTATCTCTATGGCATATGCCAACTTCCCATATCTTACCGCCATATTGATGAGCTGTGTGACCGGGCTTTTGGTCATCCTCATTCTTCCGGGAGAACGCAAGGATCAGATCAAATGGGTTAGCGCCGTTTTTTCCGGCCTTACCCTGATTTTCTCAATATATTTGTTCTTCGCCTACGATAAGAGTCAGGGCGGGCTTCAGTTCGTTGAACGCATCCCTTGGGTAGCGTCCCTGGGTATAACGTATTTCAACGCCGCTGACGGTTTTAACCTGCCCATGCTGCTGTTGACCGGCATCGTATTTTTTACCGGTGTATTGACCATGTGGGAGCTGGACTACCGGGTCAAAGAGTTCTATGCCTTTTATTTTGTTATGGTCACCGCCGTCTTCGGCCTTTTTATGAGTATGGATCTTTTTTTCATATTCATCTGGTATGATGTTTCCCTTTTTCCGATGTACTTGCTGATCGTCGTTTGGGGCACAACGCGCAAAGAATATGGCGCCATGAAGCTAACCCTTTATCTGCTGGCCGGCAGCGTGTTGGTATTGCCGGCCATCATTTATCTGTTTGTACAATCCGGCTTAAACACCTTTGATGTCACCGTTTTAATGCAACCGGGCACGTTTACCCCGGTGCAGCAGAAATTTGCCTTTATCCTTTTATACATCGGTTTCGGAATCCTGGCCGGTATCTGGCCCTTTCACACCTGGTCTCCGGTGGGCCATGTAGCCGCCCCCCACGCGGTTAGTATGGTGCATGCCGGGGTATTGATGAAAATCGGCGCATTTGCCGTACTGCGCGTGGCCATTTTTATTTGTCCGGAGGGCTGGCAGCACTGGGCCCAGTTGATGGCCGTTTTGGCGACCATTGGCATTGTCTACGGCGCCTTCGTGGGACTGAGCCAGAAGGATCTTAAATTTGTGATTGGATACTCCAGCGTTTCTCATATGGGTATCGTTGGGCTCGGACTGGCCACGGTGTCCGTGGATGGACTAAACGGGGCAGTGTTTCAGATGTTTGGCCATGGCATCATGACGGCCTTATTCTTTTCCTCGGTGGGTTACATCTATGATCGAACCCACACCAAAATAATTGCGGAACTGGGCGGATTGAGCCGTATCATGCCCGTGGCTTCAACCTATTTCATCGTTGCTGCCATGGCCAGTATGGGCATTCCTTTTCTAGCCAGTTTCTGGGGCGAATTGATGGTTTTTATCGCCGCGTTCAAGACCTATCCGGTCCGCGGCGCTCTGGCCGTATGTGCCCTGGTGGTCAGCGCACTGTTTATGTTGCGAATGATACAACATACCTTTTACGGTCCCAAAAATGAAAAATACGCGCATTTACCGGATGTACCCTTCGGCCTGGGCATTCCCCGCATGATTTTACTGATCGTACTGGTGGGATTCGGACTCTATCCGACCCTGATGTTTGATATGATCGAAACCGCATCGATCCCGTTTATCAATGGGTTACCGCAATGAGTTGGCTTCTCTTTTTTCCTGAACTTTTTTATTTTGTCGGTGGCATGGCATTTTTGTGCCTCTCCATGTCAAATCGATCCGATCCCCAGCGTAATTATTATATCGCCCTTGTTCTGGCCGCCGTGGGTGTCGTTGTCTGCCTGGCAACCGTCAAACTGGAAGGATTTCTGTTTTTCAATACCTACCGGGTGGATCTCTTCTCCCAGGTGTTTAAATTAATCCTGGCCCTGGGGTTTTTTCTGATCATCAGCATTTGCTCCGAATTAAACGCTATTTCGGCACGCCATCACCCCGAATTTTATTTTTTGCTATTTGTCTCCAACCTGGCCATGATGTTGCTGGTCAGCAGCGTCCATATCCTGACCATCTATATCGCCTTGGAGCTTTCCAGCTATTCGCTCTATGTCCTGGTCGCCTTGAGACGTGATGAAAAGATGAGCCT
>JASFFJ010000203.1:0-10843 GCA_050124355.1 Desulfobacterales bacterium
TCTTATGTCAGATTCTTACCAATCATCATCATTGTTTTTTTCAAATTCTTCGAAATCTTTTTTTAGCGCCTTTTTAACCTTTGCCTGACGCTTGGCGATCGATTGGGTTTTCCCTTTAATGGGCCTGACAATGAAGCTTTTGGGTGAAAATTCGGCAGCCAGGTCGATGGAACTCGTAATAATTTTAGCCTGGGCCAGTTTCGCCTGCACAGTGGTTACTTGAACCATCCCGATTTGGATTTCTTCTTTACCTAAAGATTCATTGGTATAAGGATCAAGAACCGGTTCTCCGTATTTTATCAGCTCCATTTTCTGACCGACTTTAAGCGTGTCGCCACCCTGTGCCAAATAGACTTTTTTTCCGCGGACTGAAGACACCACAACCGGATAGATGGCATTGATTATTTTCTGTCCAACAGAGTCGGCGGCTTTTCTGGCAAAAACCATGTAGTCAGCTTCTTTTCCCTGTGATTTACGGCCCTGGTTATACATATCCGAAAACTTCACCTGCCCGGTAGCCACATCGATAATTCGGAATGATATCTGAGTGCCGAATTTGTGCATGGCAAACTTTTTGCCGGTGGTTTTCATCGTTTGGGTCCAGCGCTTATCGATGACATCATCAACGGCGCCGACAATCATGTAATCGGTACCCAGCTTGTTTCCGAGTCGTGACATTTCATCAAGTGAAAAATTGGCTCCCTGAATCAAATCGAGCTCCAGGTTTTGCTCCTTCATGAATTCGCGATCGAGAATGGCAAATTTTCGTGTTTGGGTCAGATAACTGACCAGGGCTTGAGCAAAAAGTTTTTCGAACTTGACTGCTTTTTTTGAGCTTGAAACCTGAGGATTGATCCGGAATGGTACCAATGCCATTCGAAGCCGTTGAGCCTGTTTGGAAACCTTGTACTTAGCGATTGTAACTTCAATTTTGGCGAACCATAGGTCGTTCATATCAGGGTTTTGGTCCAGGGACAGGACATTGTACTTTTTTATGGTACCTTTGGTGGCAGATTGGATCTGCTGACCAAAGGCCTCAGACGCAAAATAGGCGTCATCCTCATTTGTCTCAACGCTGGCCTCGGCGATGGCATGGGTGGTTTGAGTGGCTATTTGCATTCCATTGACCTTTCCCAGTGCCTGGGTGATGGCATCATATACAGCTGCCTTGGATGATGAGCCTGATCCTTCAGATTCAACCGTCACGTAAGTAAGGCGTGCAAAGCATGCAGTGGGTGCCGCAGTTCCAAAAACGATAGTTGCAACTAAGGTTATTAATAGGATAGGTACTTTTTTCATCATAATTATATTTCCAGTAAATTGGCCCTGGCTTTTAGTAAGGGGCGCAGGGCCATCTTTTTTTTGTTAACTGTCAAGCTCACCCAATTTTTCTACAGCATCCGATGTATTCAGTTTTGCTTTCTTGGCAACTTGAATTACGGTATTTGAAGTGGTAAGCAGTTCGCCTCCCAATCTAGGAACATTTGGACCTACGCTAAGAGTCACTCCCAGCTTCTTTTTAACCGATAGTGCACCGGTCATCCCCGCCTGCTTGATGGCATCTTTGGTGGAATTCAAATGATCTGCGAATTCCTTACCAAGGAGAACCGAGTGAACCGTGCCAGTAGCATAGGGCACTAGACCTTTCTGCAGCTCACGTTTTTTCGCAGCATCCCATTTATCTGCGTTTTTTAACAGTTCTTTTTGTTTTTCAGCAGTTTCTTTAGTTGCCGCAATATGCTTATTAATGGTGTCCGGATTTGTTAAATTTCCTTCGGCGAGAGATTTACCGCGCAGCTTACAAGCTTCCGCTGTTTTTTTGTCATTTAACGCTAATGCGAAATGTTCCTGGGCACTAGTGATATCAATCAGTGCTGTAGACAAGCGTTTACAAAGGTTTGACTGTTTATCGACCAAAGCATCGACATTTACTTTTTCCTTTTTTTTCCCGCCTGTAAGATTCTTTAGCCCAAAACCAAAGGCATTGCCAATGAGGATAGTCAAAAAAAGAATGGTAACGGTTAATACGGTTGAGACTTTGAAAAAATTTGTTTTCATAATAATTCTCCTTGTAAATTAGTTTGGCATAAAGCCGTTTATTCAAATATGTCCCGTGATTCCCAGTGAAACGGACACCATATTCAGCAGTTGAAATGGATATCGTATTAATTGAGGTTTTTCGCGTTCATTTGATCTACTATGTTCTTGGCAGCACTTGTCGCCGCTTTTTTAAGGGCATTATTCTTTGCCACTTTCGGATTGGGCCCCAGACCGGCAAAGGTATCGGAGTTCACGGAAGCCACCCGTTTGGGCAATCTTTTTTCGATGTTCCAGACCTTGGCGTTGACGGATACATAAACCCGCTTTAAGCCACTGACCGGATCCGTATCATGCATGCCGACATCAAGCGTACCCAGAGCGAAATAGGCTACTTCACACTCACGCGCGCCTCTTAAGGCTGATTTGCGGGCCCTTCGCGAAACTTCCTGATTGGCACGGAACTCATCTTTGATTATTTCAAGCTCTATTCCGCCGCATTCGCTGACCACATCGTTATAGTCAACGACCTCAAAACCGGCAGGACTTAATATTTCATTTACGGCAGAATCCATATCCGCGGCACTGCTCACCCGATAGCTGATGTTGTCTGCTTTTCTAATCGTATTGCCGCCGGATTGCACCTTGCTCATCGTTTTTTTGGAATCACCCGAAATCATGGCTCCATTGCCCACCGCTGATTTCTCTTCGGCCACGGTTTTGGAATCAGTTTTAGTGATCTTTGTTTTTCTTGCATCATAGGACTTAACCTCTGACGCCTCACGAGCAACAAAGATAAAGCTGAAAAGGCTGCCCTCACCGGAAGCATTTCTACCGGCCGCCGATTCAGAGCTTAATTTTGCGTCTACAGCTGATTCGTTGATTTTGACCCGCACCATGATCTTATAGGTCTTGGTCCCTTTATCAACTTTATCGGATAGGATGGCGTAATCGACAATATATTCATCTAAATGATTTAAAAATTCGGTTTCCTTTTTTTTGTAGTCTTTTTGTCTGGCCATATTGAAGCTGGATGTATAATTTTTCCAGGCATTAAGTTTAGCTTTTTCGATGGCTTCATGCTTGATTTTATTGCTGGGTTTAGAAGAAAAAGCAGAAGGCGTATAAGGAATAATCGCTTTGCCCTTATATTCCTTTGCCAGGGCGACTCCGCTGGTGAATACAAAAATGATGGCGATGATAAATCCTAAAGGACCATTGAAAATTTTCATAACTTCCCTCTCTATTTGTTGGATATCGGCTTATAAAAAATTGGGCCAAAAAAATGACGAACTTTAAAAATCATTCCGATGGATCTCTGTTTTTTAACTGTTGCAAATCCCGCAAGGTATGCCTGAGTTCAACATCCAGGTAATTGATGTCGGCTTTAAGTTCAGCCTTTCTGTCCTGATTTAGATCTGACCCAAGCAGCTGCTTTTTTTTGCTTTTGATTTGAGTTTCGAGTCTTTGCAGACGCTGTTCCAGGGTAGTGATTTTTGATTCGCTGTCGTACTGACCTTGCCCTTTGGTATAGCCGGCCAGGAAGTCTGCTTCCAGGTCTTGAGGACAGATAGGATTGTAACGCTCACCCAGTCGGCCGAGATCAAACCCCCTGTCCTGAGTACAGTAGACTCTCAGTCCCTGGTCGCGTCCACGGTAGTACGCTTCCCGTCCCACCTGAACGTCATACTTCAAACAATTTTCAGCATGTTCCTGAAATTTGGCTCTGGGCTCTCCTTCGCTCCCATCAATAAGCCCGATTTCGTACCAATCCGCTTCCAGGCATTCATGTCTGGTCAAAGTAGATGCACAACCCAGTAAACAACCTGTAAACAACAGCGATAAAATTTTTTTGATCTCGTTATTCATTATATCTATTCCAATCTCTGTTAAGCATTCACGTCTTGAATTTTGCAACCCGCTATCAGCCGTCATTCACCAAGTCAGCCATTTTTTCCGCGATGCTGCTAATATTATGATCATACTTCCCTGAGCAGAGCCTCCAGTTTTTTCAATTGAGACTTAGCGCTTTTATCCTTGGTTTTCTTGGATATCCAGCTGGAAGATCTTTCGGATATCTGCGTGGTCAGTTGATTGAATAGGGATAACAGCGATTCCTCAAATGCGGACCAATCGGAGTCAATTGTTACTTCCGTTTGAGACGCTGGAATGATCTTAACCGCAGCGTTCTTAAACTTGGTGTCAACTACAGGGTCACCCCAGGGATCTTTTACCGTTAATTTGATAAAACTACCGTAGGCCCAGGAAGCACCGGTATGGTTTTCATCCATCTTTACTTTTTTAAAACCTCTGACGGTGATTATAATAGGGATGTCTGCATCCGGCACAGAAAGGTTGAGCGCCGTACCATTTTCAAACCGCAAAGCCATCTTGCCTTGAATAGCATGACCCGCTGTATAGGGTAATACCGATACTTCATGGTTGGCGCTTAAAAAAGAACTGAACTGCTGGGCTACGAATTTTTTGTAGCCATCCTGATTTGTTTTGACCTTTTCAGGCATTAACTCAAATGATTTTTTGCCAAGTACCACTTCTGCTACTTTCAGGCGATGGCTATATGTTTCTTTAATTTTGATTTTTTCAAGGCAATTGATGAACTCATCAAGAAAATTTACATCGCCAATATTTCCAAAATATAGCCGGTGAAACAAATTTTGGATGTGAACTTTATCCGGCTGAGTTTCTAATGCATCGTTTACACGCACTCCAAAAGGATAAGTAGCAACTATTTCTTTTGAGTTGAAATCGAAAACCAGAATCTGTCCATGCAGGTTCAGAACAATTTTATATAAGTTAGGCGCTATTTTTTCTGTGCAGACATCTTCCCAGTCCAGAGTAAGTGCCAGTGATAGGGCGTTGGCGGATTTATGATCGCCCAATTCGTCAGTGATCATTTCAATATTTGGATTAGATATTTTTTTTACTTTTTTGCTAAGGATCGCTTCAATTTCTGAGCGATTTTTGGATTTGTAGGATATTTCTGATATTATTTTGCTGTAAGGATATTCGTGTCCTATGTCGGCATAATCGCTAAGAAATGCAAATCCGGCAAAATAGACTTTTTGAGGACCTGCCCAAGCAGCCATCACAAATATCAGCTGGACTAAAGCAATTGCTAAAATGCTGCCACTATATTTTCTGAAATTAAATCCCATTGCTTTCCCCTTCCGCAATTTAGTATTTTGTTTTGTGAACCTATCAAATCGATACCATCGTCTTATTTGAAGAGATTATAGAGTCGAAAAAAAATTTATCATATGGTGATAATTATAAACTTAATACTCAGAGGTTATTAGAAATATGTAAGCGGATTGAGAAATCAGGATATGCGGTCAAATATGAGAGATCAGGATATAGATCAGAAACTCCGCTTTTTTAATTTGCAACAAGCAAGATTCTACATTGCTTGCTAAGATTATCGGCGGAGAAATAAAAAGCTTTAAATCTATTAAAAAATAGAATAAATTATTTAAGAAATTCGAATTGCAGATTAAAATTCTTATTTCTACGTGCCTTTTTGTGAATGGTTTTTTTTTCTTCGGATATCTATTTTGTGCTTTCTTTTAAAACCTTATAACGTTCAACTTGTGGGCAAAGATGCTCCTGAAAACCTAAATGGAAGAAGCAAAATTGACATAAAAATGGAATCATGACGGTCAATTTTTTGTTTTTACGTAGACAATTTGTACCAGGAATGGAGATATATAAATGGAGATCAACATTGCAGTGGTGCCGGTGGCCGGCCTGGGTACAAGGCTTTTACCGGCCACCAAATCCCAGCCCAAGGAGATGCTGCCGATTGGCCGCAAACCGGTGGTACAGTATGTGGTCGAAGAATTGGCACGCGTCGGCATGCAGCGCATATTGTTTATTACCGGTCCCGGTAAAGCATCGATAGAAAACCATTTCGATCTCGACAACGAGCTGATCCAGGTTTTACGGCAAAACGGCAAAGAAGATTTGCTGGCAGAACTCAGTTTTGAACGGGCACCGCTTCAATATTTCTACACCCGTCAGCGCCGGCAATTGGGGCTGGGACATGCCGTTGCCTGCGCTCGTCCTTTTGTCGGCAGTCAACCGTTTGCGGTTGCCTTGGGTGACTCCATTATTGGGCTGAATGCCCAGAGTGACGTTCTGGGACGTATGACCCGGTGTTTTCTGCAAAAAAAGGCCGAGGCAGTCATTGCTTTTACCGAAGTGGCCCGCGACAGGGTGCCCTATTATGGTGTTGCCAAACCCAAAGATGAAGGCGACGTCTTCGAACTTGAAGATGTCATCGAAAAACCGAGGATTGAAGAAGCGCCGAGCAATCTGGTGATTGCAGCACGATATATTTTTGCCCCCAGCATCTTTGACGCCCTCGAGCAGATCCAGCCCGGCGCCGGTGGGGAATATCAGCTAACAGATGCAATTCGCAAGGTCATTCAGGGCGGCGGCAAAGTCCACGGTGTAAGGCTGGAGGCGAATGAACACCGCTACGATGTCGGAAATTTTGACTCGTATTTCCGGGCATTCGTGGAGTTTGCCCTGGCAGATGAGAAGTGCGGTCCTGCTCTGCGAGCATATCTGGAAAGGATCCTGTAAGCTGGGAAACTGGGAAGTCGGGAAGATAGAAGCTTGGGAAGGTGAGAAACTGAGAAGTTAAGAAGGTTGGAAGAATTATAAAGAGCTCGTCATCAAGCGTCGACTATCCGTCAACCGCGATCCAGTATCCAGTATCCAGTATCGAGTATCCAGTATCGAATATCAAGCATCTTAATGCATTTATCCAAAAACCTGCTTTTTTTCCAACAATTATCGAGGTCTGATCTATGGATATCATCCGCAATCGCGCCTATGCTCGGGCCGGACTTCTTGGTAATCCTTCCGATGGCTACAACGGTAAAACCATCTCAATAATCGTACGAAATTTCTGGGCCGAAGTCGTGCTGTATGAGTGGGACTCTGTCGACATTGTTCAATCAAGAAATGATCGCGCTCGTTTCCGCACCATCCACGATCTGGCTCAGGACGTTCGGTTACACGGGTATTACGGTGGAATCCGGCTTATCAAGGCAACCATCAAACGCTTTGTCGACTATTGCCGCGAACGCAATTTAACGCTTCACGATCGAAATTTCTCGGTGCGCTACGAAACGAACATCCCGCGACAGGTTGGATTGGCCGGATCCAGCTCGATTATTGTCGCGACCCTGCGTTGCTTGATGAAATTTTACGGCATCGATATTCCGATCGAGCATCAGCCGTCTTTGGTATTGTCGGTGGAAACTGAGGAACTCGGAATCTCGGCCGGTTTGCAGGATCGGGTGATCCAGTGTTACGAGGGGATGGTTTACATGGATTTTGACCGGCTGGTCGAACGCAAGGCTGACGGGTTAGCCTTTTATGCTTACGAAAGACTCGACCCCACCCTGCTGCCCCCCATTTATGTTGCCTACCATAATGAGCTCGCTGAGCCCACCGAAGCCTTTCATAATGACATCCGCGGTCGCTATGACAGCGGAGAATCATTGGTTGTCAATGCCATGAAGCATTTGGGTCAGTTGACCGCCAGGGGGCGTGAAGCACTGCTCAACCGTGATTGGAAAAGATTATCCGCCTTGGTTGACGAAAATTTCGACACCCGGCGTAGGATCTATAAGCTGCCGGGCTGGCAGGTTAAGATGGTCGAGACAGCTCGTCGCTGCGGCGCCAGCGCTAAATTTGCCGGCTCCGGCGGTGCCATTATCGGTGTTTATCGCGATGAAGCGATGTTCAAGGAACTAAGCGACCGCCTGGCCGCCATCGGCTCCGACACCATTAAGCCGATGGTGACTGGGTGATCTAATTAGGATAGAACGCCAATCCGTATCTCGAACATCGAAACCCGAAAAAAACTGAAATCACCAAAATTCCAAGCACCAAAATCCAAATCTCAAACAAATCCCAATGACCCAAATTCAAAATACCAAACAAATAATCCTTCTATAAACATGCCCAAAGTCATCATGATCGGCAAGCTTTAGCTTGCAGGGCGGTCCGTTCAACTCTGATGAATATTTTGGTCATTGAATATTGACAGTCCCGTAAAAATTCTATCTGCCTTCATGCCGGACTTGATCCGGCATCCAGTACCCCTTGAATTTACTGGATTCCGGCTTTCGCCAGAATGACGTTAAATCGGAAGAATTGACTTTTTACGAGTTTATCAATATTGCGATTTGGGATTTTCTTGTCCAATAAAACTTTCTGCTAGATCTGGTTTTCAATTTACTTTGACTTTACCTTTCTCCGGCACCGCTGAAACCTGAAGCCATATCCCCCTAAATTGGAATAAAATCGGACTAGCCTTCAGAGGCTATGCTATGGGGAATCCTCACCACCGGAGGTCAAAAGTGACGCCGCAGCCTCATCGAGATAGACAAAGGCTCCGGGGTGTTTCCGCAGGATGGACGCGGGATGCTGGGGGGAAATCTCTCCCTCAAAACAATCTTTTACCGCCTGGGCCTTGCGCTTATCGGGAACCGTACAGATGATTGTCTCAGATTTCATAATTTGGTGAATCGACATGGAAATGGCCGTATTGGGAACCTCCTCCAGAGATGCAAACCAACCTTCACCAAACTGTTGCTGCCGACAGGCATCATCCAATTCAACGATGATATAGGGCACCTTGGTATCAAAGTCTGCCGGCGGGTCATTGAAGGCTAGATGTCCGTTTTCGCCGATGCCAACAAAGGCCGCGTCAATTTTATCCTGGGAAATGATGTGATTGATTCGCCGGCATTCAGCGGCGGGATCCCCCGCCTCGCCTTGAATAAAGTGGACCAGGCCGGGATGAACCACATCAACCAGGCGCTCTTTGAGATAACGACGAAAACTGGCGGGATGGTCTGCGCCCATACCGATATATTCATCCAGATGATACATCGTTGTAAGACGCCAATCGATCTCCTCCTTTTTTGTCAACGCCTGAATAAAATCAAACTGGGAGGCCCCGGTGGCCACGATAAAGCTGGCCCGGCCCCTTACACGGATGGCCTGCTTTAAAATGTCAGCACCCCGGTCAGCGGCCGCAAGCCCGCAAGCCTCTTTTGTTTTAAATACCTCAATTTTCATTTTCCCTCCGTTTCCGAGTTTTCACAGGAATTGGACATTTTTTATAAAATTATTTTGGACAGGATGGACAGGATAAACAGGATGTATCCATAATGATCCTGTAAATCCTGTCTTTTTTTATTAATAATAAAATAGAATCCATTTATCTTTCATTCATAAATATGCGATACAAATTTAGGCATTTGCTCAGCTGAATATAACAGACGTCCCGCCAGATAGACGCGCAGGATGTGGAGTTTTTTTCTCTTGACCTTAAAAAGAACCAGATCGGCCCGTTGGCCAGTCTCCAGTTTGCCGTTGATACCGTCAAACAAAGCAGCCGGATTCTCGGTTGCCATTTTGATGGCCGATGCCAGGGTAATTCCGGCAAATGCCGCACAATTGGCGATGGCCCTGTCCATCGTGAGCGTCGAGCCTGTAAAATAGGGTGTGCCCGCTAGCCGGAGAACACCATCATCGCCTGCTTCAATTTCAAGATCACCAAGAGAGTAACGACCGGACGGTGCGTGGGATGCAGCGGTCGCATCGGAAATTAAAATAACTCTCTGCTTTCCTTTGGCGCGCACGACATTTTTAACAAAATAATCCGGTAAATGCGTCCCATCACAGATAATGGAGGCCATCAATCCATCAAGGGCCAACTGTTTCTGCAGATAATTTTGATGGCGATCAAGTAGCTGGTGGGTACCATTTCCAAGGTGGGTGGAGATCCTGGCACCGGCACGCACCGCCTGATCGATCATTTCCGGATCGGGGTTGCAATGCCCGATTCCCACCACCAGTCCGCTTTGAGATGCTTTTTGAATAAATGCGAGCCCCCCGGGCACCTCGGGCGCCACCGTCACCATTCGCATCAGTCCATTGCCCGATAACAGAAGACGCTCAAATTCGCCCCAGTCGGGACGGACAATATGGGTTCGGGGATGGGCACCCCTGGGCCCGTCTTCAGGATTGATGTATGGACCCTCTAAATGGATGCCCAAAACCATTTTGTGAACCAGCCAATGTTTTTCACAGGCCAGCCGAATCTCCTTGATATTTCTGGCGAGCTGCTTATGATTGGCAGTTATCAGGGTTGGGCAAAATCGCGTCACTCCGGTCGTTAGGAGATTTCGGCAGACGGCCACCAACTCATCTGCTTTGAAATTGGCACGATTGAGGTCAACACCGGCGAATCCGTTGACCTGAATGTCGATGAAACCGGAGGATATCCGTACATCATCACCCAACGATCGTTGATCGTCGTGATTTGAATGAATCCTTTTAATACCCGCGATTCGCTCACCGTCCAGTCTAATTTCTACACCTTTTGCTCCTGCTATTTTTGTATTAATTACAATCATTTTACATGTAAATATTAAAGTGATTTATCTGATATCTTGAGCCGGATCGATATAATATTTTCAGCACCGGATACGGCCACTTAACTCTTGACAAAAGGTGTTCGTCCCATTTATCGTGCGTGAGCTTGGTTTGTCAGAGATGTTTTTATCCTAGCATTGAAAGCCTGGATCCTCTGCACAAGGTTAGAGGTAACCGACCGGATTTACCAAAGTGAAATTCCATGGAGTATTGGAATAGTGGAATTCTGGAATAATGGATTTAGCGGAATGAAATATATATTCTTATAGATGGCACTTATCATAATTTAAAATCTGTCAACTATCCGCTTTTCATTCCCAATATT
>JASFFJ010000204.1:0-10828 GCA_050124355.1 Desulfobacterales bacterium
TCGGCAAATACCGCCGATGCCAAAAACGCCTCGGCCTGGGCCACCGCCGGCATTATCCGGGTCGCACCGGCCATCGGACCCGAAAATATCATGTCATGATAATAAAAGGCTGACAGCGCCTCCAAAGCCGCGTCGGTTGCCGACCAACCCTTGAAATCCCACATGTCTTTAAATCGCTTCAGATCCATGTAAGAACCGTTGCTGGGCGCACTGGCCGTCGGTATCCCCCACTTTTCCTTGACCATCCGGTTGGCAATGCCGCAAAAAGCCGTCGCCGGGCCGTTCATCACCGACGTGTCGACAAATATGCTCTCAAACTCCGCCCCTGTCTTTTCAATGGCGTCCAACAACCGCTGGGTGCCGGTGATGCGACCGCTGGGCATCTGGTCTTCCTGATCAAAGGCCACCAGCAGCACGTGCTTGACACCAATCTGGGCGATCTCCTTGATCTCGGTCTCCAGATCTGCCTCCCAAACCGTCAGACTGTTGTAAAACATGCGGTCCAACAACCCCTTGTCGGCACAATAGGCCGCGCCGGCCAGCTTGGGCTTCATCACCCAGGCATCAATACAAAACGGCATCTCACTGGTAGCGGTGACAAAATCAATGAACCGCTCAAACTCCTTACCGGTGTTGGCAACAATGTCGGCCATGCCCGGTATACCGGTCTGCTCGCTCAACCGCTCCTGGGTCTTGAGCAGCTCTGCGGCATATTTCTCATTAAACGGCTCCTTGCGCTTGCCCGTAAATACCTTGTCGCCTTTCTGAAAAATCGAATTTACACATACGCAGGGGTAGTCGCCCGGCTGACCACCGAATTTTACCCCCCCTACCTCACATACCTTCTGCTCCGTGTCTAATTGAAACATCTTATCCTCCCATAGATATTAAAACCGGATTTATAAAAAAGGAATTGAGCCACCCTAAATCGTCGATAGCCTCCTGATAAAAAATACAGTCAGTGTATAACCGGACTCAACTATTTTGGGAATCGTCTAAAAGTTGAATTTTGTAAAGATGCCAGATGAATTTGAGGATAATTTCAGAAGGAGAATTGAAGAGGTCTCATCGTTAGCGGGTGATAATGTGATCACGGCTCATTTATCTAAAGCTGGACAATGCCAGTGGCTTATCAAGAGGGGGCATTAAAAGAATTTTGGCTCATTTTTACGAATAGCTCAGACATGCAAGCATGGTGTACGCTGTCAGAAAAATGTTACATGAAGCCAAAATTCTTTTTAAAAATCAGCGATCAACAGCAGAGCATGGTCTCGGCCCTTACTGGGAGCTTTCCTCATATTGCCAGCTCGGCTGGTGGTCGCTGATTTTACAGCTCGGGATCGACCAGACCGAGTTGAATAGCAAAATGCAATAATTTGACGGGGGTATCGACACAAAGCTTTTCCATGATGTTGACGCGGTGCGATTTGACGGTACTGATACTGACACACAACATGTCGGCGATGCGCCGGGTTGGATGTCCCTCGGCAATCAGCTGAAAAACCTCTCTTTCCCTGTTGGACAACAATTTGTAACGCTCGGCCGCAGAGGATGCTTTGCGGGGCGACCGGTAAGCATCCACCAGCACTTTGGATATGGAAGGGCTTAAATAAGTTTCATCTTTCATGGCCGCATGAATGGCACGAATAATATCGCGACCGCTGGAGTCTTTCAAAAGATAACCTGAAATTCCGACTTCGAGCAATTCATGAATATAATGCTCGTGAGAATACATGGAAAGAATGATAATTTTGGTTTTTGGTAAATGCCTTCTGATCCGCTTGGCGGCCTCAATGCCGTTCATGCGGGGCATACCGATATCCATGATGACAATATGCGGCTTTAATTTTTTTGCCAAATCCACGGCCTTGCGTCCGTTGGTGGCTTCACCGATGACTTTGAAATATGCTTGTTCCTCGAGAAGCCGGGCCAGGCCCTGTCGCACAATCGTATGATCATCAGCCACCAGAATGTCGATTGAATTACTCATTATTTGACCCATCTGAAAAAGGTATTTCAATTCGAATGCGGGTACCCGTGCCGGGTTTGCTTCTCAGCTGAAACGATCCTCCCAGCAGCGACGCCCGTTCCCTCATACCCAGAAGTCCCAGACTTCTTTTATCTTTACCTATGATTTGGGTGTCAAAGCCAATACCGTCATCTTCAGCCAGAAATATAATCCGGGGATAGCTTCTGATAATTGAAAGCTGGAACATTTCCGCACCGGAATGCTTGAGCGCATTGTTGAGCGTTTCCTGGCTGAAGCGATAAAATACGGTTTCCATATCCGGATTCAATCGATCGTTGAAACCCACCATATTGAATTCAATATCCAGACTTGAGTGGTTTTGAATTTCTTTAAAGTATAAATTGAGCGCCGGTTCCAGCCCCAGATCGACCAGGAGAGTGGGATGAAGATGGTACGAAAGCCGCCTGATTTCGGATGAGGTCCGTTTGATCATTTTGCGAATTTCATCGATGTCCGCTTTCAGGTGTCTACCATTGGGTGAATGGTTTTCTTCAAGTCTGTCCAGACCCAATTTAATTGCCGTCAGCGACTGACCGGCCTCATCATGCAGCTCACGGGCGATTCGACGGCGCTCTTCCTCCTGACTTTGAAATAGTTTTTCTGTCAGCCGTCTTAAATCTTGGCGATGTTGCCGTATCGTTTCCATGAGTTTGGTATTATCAATGGCTCCGCCGAGAAAATTTCCCAGTGAACCGATCAGATGGATTTCATGGCGGTTCAACACCCGCGAAGCGGGGATATTGAGTCCGAAAAACCCAACTGCCCTGCCTTTAAATGTAATCAGAAAGCAGGAAAGCCATGGTATCGGTTTTCTGCTGCCTACCCGATAACAAACCTGAAACGATGGAAACGTGGGTTTGGGTGCCAAATAGGTTTCTTCCTCGATCAGGCGCTTTTTAAGCAAGGCATCTTTGAAAATGATCTCTTTCTTATCATCGCTGGCCGGTGACGGCAGACCTGATTTGGCTTGAAGGATCGCTCTTTTTTCCTCAGGATCGATTAAAAAAATGGCACCATTTTTAAGCCGCAACACATTGAGCACATTTTCCAGGGTAAATTTTAGGAGCTGTTCCAGATCGGTGACATCGTTTAGCGACACCGCCAGACTATTTAAAATCGAAAGCTCGCGATTTCGCTCCCAGACCGCTTCCTCAGTTTGCTTGCGCCGGGTGATATCCTTTATAATACCTTCGTATTCGACATCACCGGTTTTAGCGTTTTCATAGCGGCGGCTGGAAATCAAAACGTTAATTGGCGCACCATCTTGTCGCTTGAATTCGACTTCATGGTCTTTGACAAAGCCCTCACGGTCCATCAACTCGATAAATTTTTCCCGGTCCTGGGCATAGCGGTAAAATTCCTTGGCAGAGCCCATTTGCAAGAGGTCTTCCCTGGTTTGATACCCCAGCATATCGACGCCCGCCTGATTCACATCCAGAATGTTGCCCCGTATATTAGATGTATAAATCATGTCGTGACTGCCTTCAAAAATTCGACGGAATTTTTTTTCACGTTTGGCAATTTCTTTTTGCAGTGTCTTCAGCTCCGTGATGTCTTTGAAGATTTCCAGCCCGCCCGCAATCCGGCCCGTCGCATCACGAAAAACAGAGGTTGAGCAAATGATAGGTACTTCCTTGCCCTCGATGTTATTGATAACATATTCACGGTTGTGGATGTTCCGGCCTTCGGCAATCGCACGCTTTAAAGCACAATCCGATTCGCAGACTGAGTTTTTAAATACATCTTTGCAGTACATCCCTACGGCATCGTAGGCCGAAAAGCCGGTTATTTTTTCAGCTTGCGGATTAAAATAAGTGATGCGCCATTCATGATCGGTCGTAAACAGACCATCCGGGATTCGATTGAGTATCTCGACAAAACTTTCTTCTTTTTGATAAATGCGCTCCAGGGCCTTTCGATTGTATTTGTTTAGTTGCTCGGACAGAAAATAATTCCAGCCTTTTGGATGCCCTTCACTTTGACTTTTAAAAAAAGAACAGGTCAGACAGGATGACAGTTTTTGGAAAAAATCCTCTTGAATAAAATTGGCACAATGGGTCTTGGGAGTCAGCCAGCATGCCGCTTGTTGCTTCCCGTGAGCCGGGCAGAGCACTTTGGTACAGGCCAATAATTCCCAGCAGGTCTGCGTCTTTCTTGCTGTTTTTTTTTCAGGCGATATCTTAATAAGATGGTTTCCCAGCAACGAACTCACAGAAAGGGTCTCCCTTCGCTCGGCAGAGCGGTTCTTCGGCAACAAAATCAAAACAGCCATCAGGATACTGAGTGCCGTATATCAAATCCATGAACGCCGCCGTTACGCCGCGCAACATATAACATTTTCCTGATGCGGCTGTACCGTAGCGTTCCAGATACCCGGAGGCCTCATAGGAATCATTTACCCGGATGCGAAGTCTCTCCTCGGGTAAAATTTCTTTAACTTCAATATCCCCCCATCCAAATGCCACGGCCACAGCGGCAAAGCCGGTTATCTGATCGTCTTTTTTATCGATCATGGGATCAACGATTTCTTCCCATTCCCATGAATTGCGGATCCCCTGAAATGTGGCGTAGCCGCATTCCTGGGCCGCACGGGTTAACAAGGCCTCCGCTTCGGCCTCACGCTGCTTGCCAAGTTTTTGTTCAAAACCAAAACTGAGCTTATTGTAGTACCCCACGGAAAAAAGAGACAGGTAGACGCCAAATAGAGGAATGATACCCTTTGATTCCCTTATCTGGCTTCCCTCCATGACCGCATGGATGATTTTTGTGCCGTCAATCGCCAATTAAGCCTCCTTAAAATTCAGAGCTACTGATGTGTCGTAGTATCTAATTCAACAGAACTATTAGAAATCGCGGCAATAAGACCGAATTTAGGCGAATCGTTCTGAATTTTATTTTTTATTTCGGTTCTATAACCAAAATAAAGGTCGTCGATATTACCTTTTCCCGGGTTATTGCTCCAGTCATTTTAAATAAACTCTGTTGCATCTTGAATTTACACTTATTTTTGCCACAAATTATGTAGGACTTGAGATATCAGGGCCCCCGAGTCGTTTTTCCAATTGAGGTCAGGAGCCCCGAAATTGAAACTCGCATTGTTCATGCCGCATCATTTTGCAATATTTTTCCTCAACTCTATAAAACTCAAGTGGTCGACGGTAAATCGCTTCCAGGGCACCTGCAATCCAGCCCCGGGTAAAATGGCATCCGGGGGTATCCCGTTTGCCATGTTTCGCAAGCCAACCGGTGACGTGATGGCTCGAGGGGCTCACCACCTTGCCTCCGCTAGGTCGCACGCGATTAAAATGAAGAACGCCCAAACCGCAGTTTTGAAATAAAATAGCGGCCATTTCCAGCTTTGATTTTAAGGTCTTGATTTGTTGATAGCGATCCATGAGCTGCCGGAAACTAAAATAGCTGGCTTCCTCAACAGACCTGAAAAGGAGCTGAATCCCCTCGTCTCCAAGTGTCTCTTCAACGGTTTTTTGAAGGTTAATATTGTAGTGGTGGCAGTGCATCGCCACGGGTTGCCCCGATAAAATAACCTTGTGGCCATCCCGGGCCAGTTCACCCTGCCAGTCAAAAAGTGGCATTTATCACCTCAACTCAAGGTTTCTATAAAAACCAAGATTGACAGTCCCGTAAAAAGTCCATCTGCCGTCATGCCGGACTTGATCCGGTATCCAGAACCCATTGAATTTACTGGGTTCCGGCTACCGGATCGAGTCTGGCACAGGCCCCGCCGGAATGACGTTTAATCGGAAAAACCAACTTTTTGCGAGTTTATCAAGATTAAGCGGTTCAGAGTTCAACGTTCAGGGTTGAAAAGCTTCCCAACAGCTCCTAGCAAGGACCCCCCAAACTTATTTCATCCATCAAATCGAACAGAAGGCTGCGATCATACCACACTGTGGATATGATTGGAATAAAGATTCTCCGGGTAAAACTAAATCTAAAGGGAAAATTCCAACCTTTCACCGTCTAATTGGGCACAAAAAAAGGGGGCACATCATGTGCCCCCTTCGGATACTATCACCAGTGTCTTGGTCTTATATTATTTGGCGATCTCAAGCGATTTGATGACGCCGTTGGCATCGCTCTCTGCGCTGACCGGATCCCCTTCTTTCAGCGCCTTCAGATCTATTGCTGAGGGATCTGCCACAAGCGATTTCATCTCACCAGCGTCGTCTTTTACGACTATCTCGCCGGTGTCGGCATTGACGGACATCACCGTTCCTGATATTTTTTGACCCTCTTCAGCGGATAATGTTGCCACCGTGATAAAAGAGATTACAAAAAGAGCCATCAGCGCCATCGATAAAGATTTTTTCAACATTTTTACCCCCTTTGGTTCCTATTTAATTTGCATTTTTAATTTGTGTATCTACGACGTTACCTAAACAATTCCTAGTTAGCTCTTTTCCGAAGCATCACCCCCTTTTTATATGAGGCGGTTACCTGGGGTTTAAATATTTCTCATTATCCCCTCTAGGTCGGCTCTCGATTAATTGCCCTCCCGCCGACACCTTCACCTTTGCAAATGATATACCAGGTCTACTAGTTTTTTATATCTACCTGATTTATTTAGATTATAAGATTCTCAATAAGAATAGAGCATCGCCCTATATGCATGAAAAAGCCTACGGCAGGAGAAATGAAAAAAACAGATTAGTAGTGTAAGTATCCGGAAGTTAGACATTAAACAAATCATATGGATTTTCCTACACCTTAATTGGAGGAACTCACTCGATAATAATCTATCCTTTTCCCGTAGTTCTGGGTCTTAATACCATTTGGTTTAAAGTGTAGGAAATATCATAAACGAATGTGCTGACAGAATTGTATTTACTGGGAAGGAAGCTCACAATCTTGAATTTCTATTGTATGATTTGCCCTCATGACAATCCCGGCTGATGCGTTAAAGCTGAACGACTCAACGCCTGCTTCAGTGTATTTTCCAATTGCACCAATGATCCATTGGTGGTTTCCAGTCGAAGATGGAAATCCTTGGCAATCATTTGGGCTTTTCCGAGCAATTGTTCTGGGTTGCCGACCTGGGTGTCGATGAACAACGCGCGGGTGTAATCCTTTAACATCCGGTGGGCCACTTTGAGAGGGTCGATATTTTTTTGCGCCAGATGATTAAGCTGCAGTTCATGGAAAACAAATTCCATGCCCATTTCAGTCCAGCCGGGGGTTAAAAACCAGGTTCCGGCTTCATTCTTTAACTCTTGCTCATAACGTTTCTGTCCTAAAAGAACCGCGATACAATCCTCCGCCTGAGGATAATAAACCGGAACTTTATAGGTTCGCGGAATTTTGTCCAAAGCCTGACAGCGGCCGTATCCCAACACAATAGCCTCTACCTTGTTTTGAAGCACTTCAATGCGCCGGCAAAGGGTTTCTTTAAGAAGATCAGGTTGGGTATGAAGTCCCCACTCCATGACTTCCAAATGATTTACCTCGGGTACATCCCGGATTAGTTGTTTGATTTCTTTTTCAAGAACTTTACAGCAGATAATTGCGATGGACATTCTTGTAATATCCCAACCCAGACCCAGATAAACCGGGAAATGCCTAATCCGCCAAATTAATGGCGTACAAGGGTGAGCTAAAATGCTTAAAGTTGTGGTATCGCTTCAATCCGTCTTTGAGATGTCGGTCTGGTATTTTCATCATAAAAAACCGGAAATCAGCAAATGAATATTATGGCATACCTTTCTTTTTTCTTTATTTAAAATCGGTAGAATACCTCAAATCTTCAATCTTCAATCGACAATCTTCAATCAATAGTATTTGTGATTTGTTGAGACCTTCAGTTTTTTACAACATGTTGTCAGAAAAAAAATGAACTAAGGATCTAATCAATGAGCACCATACTATACCATGCGGGCAATAACTGACCTTTGGGATCGAATTCGACCTTAAAGCCAATGGATTCAACGGTCTTTCCGATATCGATGCCATAGGCATCCATGGATGGCCGCGCCAAATGGGGGTAGAGGCAGGGCTCCGGATGGGCGCATTCCTCACATTGAACACAGAGCACCAGGGCAAATGCAAAGGAGCAGCCCAAGGTCATCATGGCCTCTTTTTCGATGGCCAGGGTGATTTCCTGGCCCACATTGGGATCCGATGTTCGAATCAAGATGGCACTGTCATACCGGTCATAGGCTTCCTGAAAATCTTTGGGTGAAATGTCCATGTTAGGCGGACAGGTCCAGTATTTTCCCCAGCGATTGCAGCCAAAGCGACACTTTAAATAAGACCTAGGATCGAATATAACCTGGTCTGTCCGGATCAGTTTGGCCCCTGTAGCCCCCAGCTCAATGGCTTTATCCACCAGGGGTTCGTAGTTGTTTTTTTCCATGCTTTATAGACCTCCAATAGTCTTCGCTAACTAACTTTCATCAAACTTAGAGATCATGGTCCTTGGGTCGGGTCAGAGATATTCGGCTCTGAATGTAGCAGTTTTATGGAGTGATGGAGTATTGGAGGGTGCTGGGGAGGTGGTCTGCCGCTGGTGAACTCTAAACAGCAGAGATCCTCTATAGCCTTTGTTTAAAGTTTCAGAAGACCAGTGTTGGGTTTTCGTTTTTCCAATACTCCAATACTCCATTACTCCAACACTCCATAAGTATGCTAAGTAGCGCAGAGTGATGCAGATTCACCTTCCAGGGACCAAATTAAAAATCTTCAATCTTCAATCTTCAATTTAAACGGTCAACCGCTTGTAAATGGCTGGTAGAAGCTTGGGGAGCAGTTCTACTTTGGGTAGAATGATACTCCCGGTTTGAGGCGAGATTCGTTTGAGGTAATCTTCGCCCTTTTTATCGGATGTTATGATAAAGGGGTGAATCCCCTTGCGCCGGGTTTCCTGGATCGCCTTTTTCGTATCGGCCAGGGCATAATCCAAAACACCGTACTCTAAATCATAAGGCCTGCCGTCGGTAAGGATAATCATAAGCCGGACTGCCGCAGGCACGGATTCCAGTTTGTGGCAAGCGTGCCGAATAACAGCACCCATGCGGGTGAGCCCCAAGGGCTCCAGATTGCCCAGGCGATACCGTACATTGTCGCTGTAGGGCTCTGTAAAATCTTTGACGCCGAACAGATCGATGCGAAATCGGCCTTCCGAACTAAATCCGTAAATGGCGTAGGGATCTTCCAAGGCGTCGAGGGCTTCTGCCATCAGAACCATTGCTTCTTTTTGGATATCGATGACCCGATGGCCGTCGACCATTTCTTCGGTAGAGCTGCTCATGTCCACCAGAAACAGTACCGCAACGTCCCGAATGCGTTTGTCCCGTCGAATATACACATTTTCCGACAAAAAGGCTCCCGATCGCATATCCACCACCGCTTCCACCAGGGCATCGATATCCAGACCGTCTCCAATGGGCTGGGCTTTGTATTTGCGAAATCGTTCCGGTTTTAGCCGTAAAAACTGGCGCCGAATCAGTTTGATAATCCCTTCCAGCCGGGATCGGACCTCTTCCACAAAGGCGTTGGCCTCAGCTTCGGCGGGCCGTTGTCGCACGAGACACCAATCGAGCTTGTAATCCGATAAGTTATCATCCCATTCCTTGTAAAAATAGGTTTTGACATTTTCCTCTAGCTCCTCCGGATCGGGTGAGGCAAACTCTATCTGATCCATCATCTCCTTGAACATTTGCCAAAGTCCGTCGATCTCACGCTGGCCATTGGCCATCATGGATGCCAACAGGGATTCTACCAGCTCGGGTGGCAGTTCGGCATATTCTGATGCACGATCCTTGATTTTTTCAATAGTTGAAGCGGTCTCGCTGACAAGCTCAGGCAAAAGGTCGCCCCACCAGGGCAATGGGAAGTGCGATTTTTTTTCCATTTTAAGCGGATAGGATGAGGGCAGGCCCTCTTGGCAAAGGTGTTCCATCTCCTTGCGAAGGCCGGGGAGCATTTTCAGCAGCTGTCGATCAGCATCCATATGGATCTGGATCGGGTCGAAAAAAGCGTTGCCGGAGGTCTCCAAATCATCGTCGCGATTCAGCAGCATGGCCTGATGCAGCGCCATCAGTTTAAACAGTATAAAATCAGGTACGACGTCGGGCAGAAAAATCGTATGGCCATCGGTGGCCGCACCGCCGGTAAATCCCTTAACGTCCCCTAGAACGGAATTTGTTCGGATCTTCAGCGGTTGACCCGTGCAGGCTTCGCAAATCAACGACAGGGTGTTGCTGCGGTCCTTCAGAGCGACGCCGGATACAAGTCCGTCCCTTTTATTCAGGGCGTTTTGGGAGGTACCGTTAAAAAAACCGATGAGTTCTTCTTCTGACCGATATCCGGCAAGCCCCTCCGCTATCCACTTGGATGTCTCTTGATCGTTGAGCAGCAAGCAAATGCGATTACCGTGTTTTATGAATGCTTCCGCCGCTGATGGTGAGAATTTTGCGATGCGGACTGACTGTTCCAGCAGAAATCGCCATTGGGGTAACGGAATATTGCACAAGTCCGCCACGGCTTCTTCCAGATAGGCTTTGGCCGCTTTATACATCCGGCGGTCGTTTTGGAGAGCTTCTTTCGCCTGCTCGCCCCAAATTAAAAGCTTTTCCAGCCCAAAGGTTTCCAGGGCAGCGGGCGTTTTTTCCAGAAAAGTGATGGCGGTCTCGATGTTCAAATCGGCCAATGCGAGGACAAACAGGGTCCATTGTTCAACAACTTCATCCTCCAGCGGCAGGGCCTGGACACTGCTAAAATAGGGCTGCACCATTGTCCAGTTGGCGTCTGAAAGCATGATGGCGGCGCGCAGAATCACGCTTT
>JASFFJ010000205.1:0-10778 GCA_050124355.1 Desulfobacterales bacterium
AAAGGAACAGGTTGAATGGCTGATCGTCGAAGGGGCCGACCTCAACGCCCGGGATAATCAGGGTGATACGGCCTTAATGAATGCCGCTATCAAAGGCCATAGCGAGATTGTAAAATTACTACTAGAAAATGGCGCCGATGTCCACGCCAAAGATAACGCCGGCGACTCCGCTTTGATCGATGCAGCAAAATATGCCAGGGAATCAACCGCCGAAGTCCTGGCGTTGTTAGTAGAACATGGGGCTGAAGTCAATGCAAAAAATAAATACGGCGAAACTGCCTTAATGAATGCCGCACGCTGGGGGCATCTGGAGAATGTGAAGTTTTTAATCTACGAGGGTGCCGACATTAATGCCCAAACAAAGAGCGGTGAAAGTGTTATGGAGTTTGCAGCCTATTCCTTTCACAAGGAAGTGGTTGAACTGCTGAAGTTTCATGGCGCCCAGGAGTAAATGGAGGATATAATGTAATTGGCGATGTGCTATGATGGTTCAAAAAATTCTTTCTAAAAATCAGCGGCCACCAGCAGAGGTGGTCCGGCGCCTTCCTGGGGTCATTCTCATACCCCCAACTCTGCGGGTGGTCGATGATTGCTGAGATTATCCAACAGCGCTTGAGTTTCATTTCGAATACTTTTAGTCTTCTCGCCGCCATAGCCCAAATCCATAGCTGCCGACAGACCAGCCACCTTGCCTTCAATCCAGGACTGTTTTAGATTTTTACTGCCACCGGCTTCCCCGGCGACATACATGTCCGTGTCAACTCTCATATGCGACGTGGTTACCGGGCGGCGCATAAATTGGTGCGGCGATTCCAACGTATATTGTCCCTGGCAGGTGCGTTGGAAAACGAGTTCGTTGGCCGGGGTCCGGGAACCGGCGATGCAAAGGACATCGCATGCAATTTTGATTTCCTGCGCAGGGCTGCCGCCTGTATCCGTATTCAGGGGCTTAATACGTACGCCTTTGATATATCGCCGACCCAGGGCGGCTTCAATGCTGTGCTGGGGAAATATGGATATTGCCGCATCCTTTGCTTTTTGAACCTCCCTTGCTGAACAAATTTTCTCATCCAGCCGGTTATCAATGATAGCGGCGACAGCAACGCCGGCGTCCATTAGCTGGTGCGCCATCCTGTAACCCCCATCGTTGTTGGTGACGACCACTGCTGTATTGCCCGGGCGGATAAAATCGCGGTGCATCAGTCGCTGCAGACCTCCGGCCATAAAAATTCCCGGAAGATCGTTGTTTTCAAAAACCATAGGATTTTCGTAGCTGCCCGTTGCAACCACCACAGATTTCGGTTTCAGCTCCCAGAGTTCACCTTCCCGCACGACCGCTAATATGCCATCATCATACCAGGCAAACGCTGTTGCAGCGGTGACAACGCGACAATTGCTAAGCTGGGTTACTTCCTCTGTTAAATTCTTGGCGATATCGAATCCGTACTGCCGGGAGTCAGAATCCGGCAGTTGAAATTTGGAAGTATCATACTGTATTCTCCCGCCCAGGGTGTTTTCCTTTTCAATCAGCCAGACTTGCGCCCCGGCCCGAGCCGCGTGAAGTGTCGCCGATAAACCTGCAATACCGCCACCGACGACAACCACTTCAGGCTTGGCCGACAACTTGCGTGGCGCAGAATGATTTTCGACATCCGACAGCGCTCCGATACCGGCCATTCTTCGCAAAAATTTTTCCCAGATATGGTAGAGCCATCTGGGTCGAATAAAGCGACGATATTGAAATCCGGGCCGAATCAGAAAATCCAGATAGCCTGATACGGCGGCAACATCAAATTTCAAGGACGGCCAGGCGTTTTGGGATTCAACCTTCATATCTGGCTGAACGACGACGGTACAGATGCGCACATTGGGAATACCGTTTACCCGCATCAGGCAATGGGAGCAATGACCGGCAAGACAAAACAGGCTCCGGGGCCGGTGATATTTGAAGCTACGGCTGAATATCCGAAGGCCGTCGGCATATAAGGCCGCGGCGATGGTTTCGCCCCTGTAGCCGGCAACCGGTCTACCGTTAAATTGAAAGATGATGGCTTCACCGCGTTCAATCTTAAGGTGGGGATGGTTCAATATTCGTCGATCCGCTGTCATCCTATCCATGCTCCTTTCTAATGATCGCCGGTTCAATGACCAGTTTTCCTGTTTCAAATCGATCCGCGTTGAAAGGGCGAATTTCGGGCGGTACGTCACCCGTGATGATATATTCGGACAGCGCCTTTCCGCCCCCGGGACCGCCCATGAATCCATATCCGCCCCAGGCCACAGACAAAATAAATCCTTCAATCTCAGGCACAGGTCCAATTATGGGCGCATGATCGGGCGTTTGGCTGACCAATCCCGTCCATTGCCGCATCATCCGTACCCCGGCTAGCTGCGGAAAAATCCTGATGTATTTGCCGGCGATGGCGCAGGTTGTGCCCAGGGAGTTTTTCATGCTGGTGGAGGGCACGAAATCATCCTTCTCGGCACCACCGATAAACTCCCCCCGGGCTGATTGATGCATATAGCACAACAACCCGGGAGCAGAGACCGCTTTCGCTAGAAAGGGCTTTATAGGTTCGGTGACCATGATTTCAATGCGGTGAGCTTCGGTGGGTAATTCTATCCCTGCCATTTTAGAAATTCTCTGATCATGGGCTCCAGCGGTGTTGACTACTGTTCGGGTCTCAACCTCTCCGCCTGATGTTTTTACAGATTGAACACGCCCCGATTTAATCCCGATATCCATGACCTCGGTAGACGGGAAGATATCAACGCCTAATCGGCGTGCGGCCTGGGCATAGCCCCAGATGGCCGCATCATGTCTGGCAAACCCGCCCTGTGCTTGCAGAAGACCGCCGGCAATCACCTCGGGATTCATGGCCGGGATCAGTCGCATCACCTCTTCAGCATCTAAAAGTGTAGTTGTCAGGCCAAGCTCACGCTGCGTTTTCTGATTTTGCTTTAAGGCATCAAATTCTTCCAGTTTCGTCGCCAGGATTATGTACCCGTGACGGGTAAACATAACATTAAAACCCAGTTCCGCTGCTAGATTTTCCCATAATTGAAGACTCTTATTCCAAAGTCCAATCCATTGTCTGGATCCAAAAGCCGAACGGATCATCTCACCGTTGCGACCGCTGGCACCGCTGCCCAGATAACCTTTTTCAAAAACTACCACCCGCTGCGAACTGTCCCGGGCAAGGTAGTAGGCGAGCGACAACCCCTGGATTCCGCCGCCAACAATAACCACATCATAATGTTTACGCATCGTCACCTCACTCGTCTTCGACTGCCAGCCATCCCAGGGGTATGGGATCCACCGGAGGACGCATCGTCGGCACCCGGAGGTCCTCGATGGATTGCCCGGTTTTTTCTGCGAACAGCTTCAAAACATTCAGACCACACATTTTCCCTTGGCAGGTCCCCATAAATGCACCGGTATACCGTTTCAGCATCTCCATGTGGTCATACCCTTCCTCAATTGCCCGAATAAGATCCGATTCCGTTAAATCCTGGCAGTAACAAACAATCTTTTTTGCCATGTAGGCGACCCTTCCTTTTTCGGATTTTTGTAGACTCTAATTGCGAATTCACGAACATTCTTAATGGTAAAGTGTTTAGGGTGAATATTCCCATCGGGTTTAAAAATCAGCGGCCACCAGCAGAGAGTGGTCCCGGTCCCTTCCAGGGTTCTCCTATACCCCCAGCTCTGGTGGTGGTTGCTGATTGAGCGTGATTAACTCAACTTCTAAACATTGTCAAATCATCAGATTTTAAGACACCTCAGAAGTTCTGAATTTCAGGGCTCCTGACCTCAGTTGGAAAAACTTCTCAGGAGGCCCTGATATCTAAAGAACCTACAAAATATGTAGTGAAAATAAGCGTAAATTCAAGGTGCAAAAGAGTTTATCAAAAATAAGTGGAAAGATAATTTAGGTAAAGGTAATATCGACGCCGTTTATTTTGGTTTTAGAACCGAATTAAAAATTAAATTCAGAACGATTCGCCCAAATTCAGTTTTATTGACACGATTTCTGAAATTTTTGTTACATCCGATTTTAGGACACCTCATAGTTCTGAATTTAGACTTGACAGCGGTGTCAAATTAATATTTACAAACATAACATTGAGATTCGAACGGTTCTCGAAGGATTGGCCGGAGAACTGGCTGCCGAAAGAATTACCGCGGAAGAACTGGAAGCTCTCGGATTCAAAAAGTGCTGAAGAAACTCGGTGACAAGGTGCTGAAATGAAAAGGGCGGGCGGCGGAGTTCCCAGCACGACGGCGGTCGGTTTGCGAAAACGTATCGAAAAGTACCTGAAGACCATTTCACCAGGCATCCTGGGAGTACGAAATATGGAATCGGTAGCAATCCATAAAATGACCCCGGGATCCTATAATCTGAATTTCCATATCAGTGTGGAAACCAAAGAATTTATTTTTCGCGTTAACATCGATCAGCAAAGTGGGCTCAGTAGACAGATCCAATACGAATACAACACCTTGAAGTTTCTCCAGGGCCATGGGCTTGCACCGGATGTCTATCACCTGGACGATACCAGACAGTATTTCGAGTTTGATATTCTGATTGAGCAGTATCTGGAAGGCCCGTATTTACTGCTCGAAAAGTCATACCTACCGCAAGTGGCCGCCTCATTGGCAAAACTTCATTCCCTAAATCATCACGGCGTCAACTTTATTTCCTGGCCGGACCCCCTGAACGATACCTATAAGTTTGTTCAAAACGATATCGCTCATTACAAAACCAGGAAAACGGCGGAAGAAAAGATAATTACCCAATCTGAACGGACGCTGGAAGAAATCGGATTACGTATATCGAAATCAGATCTTCCTTTCGAGGCCGACAGCTTGAATCATACGGATGTGGGCTGTGATAATTTTATCAGGACGGCGGAAGGGCTCAGAATGATTGACTGGGAAAAGCCCCGGGTAGACGATTGCTCCTACGACCTGAGCTGTTTCCTTTCCGAGCCTGCTGAGCTGTGGTGTTCGCCTCATGTTCTTAACGCGGCGGAACGGGAAGCATTTATCGATGAATATGCCCGTTTAAGAGGTAAGAGCGCCGAGCTTCTCAGAAAGAAAATTCGTATCCGAGAACCCATGGTTTCTTTGCATTGGATTCTCTGGGGGGCGACCAAGCTTTGCGATCTCAGAGAGGAACGCACATCACCCGAACTGCTCGGTTCCCATGAGGAAAAAATGTTTCGCTACGAGAGGATCGCCCGGGTGGAGAATATAGAAAAGATAATGGATTCATTATGATTTCTGCTTTACAGATAGAACTTGGAGAATTCGACGGTCAAAAGGTTGCGTTTTGAAGAGAATCAAACTGTTATATTTATCCCAGGAAGACGTTATATCCGTGGGGATCACCATGGCGGAGACGATACCGATCGTGGAGGATGCCATAAGGGAGCATGGGCTGGGTGAAACTGAAAATCCACCCAAACCCGGCATTCATCCCAGGAAGGCATTTATTCATGCCATGCCGGGATATCTTCCCCGCAAAAAGGCTGCCGGGCTCAAATGGGTCAGCAGTTTTTCCAACAACACCACCCTTGCCCTGCCACCGGTGATGGGTCTTTTTATCCTAAATGATGTCCAAACCGGCCAACCCCTGGCCGTGATGGACTGCCGTTGGCTCACGGCCATGCGGACAGGGGCTGCCTCGGCCGTGGCCGCCAAATACCTTGCCGCCAAAGATTCCAGTGTCGTTGGTATCGTCGGGGCGGGGATCCAAGGGAGGTATAATTTATTGGCCCTGGACGTCGTATTGCCCGCCATAGAGACCGTCCGGGTATTCGATATTAATTCTCCGGCACTAGATGGATTTGTATCCACTCTCTCCAAATTGCCTGGGTTAAAAATCGAGGTCGGAAAGTCTGCCAGGGAAGTCATCGAGGGCGCCCAGGTTGTCGTCACAGCCACGGGCAGACTCGACAAACCGATTTTCAAAGAGAATTGGGTTTCAGAGGGAGCGCTGGTGCTGCCGGTCCATCACCGCGGGTGGGAAAATCGGACGTTGCATAAGGTGGATACGTTCGTTACCGATGATTGGCGACAGCTTAACCAGGCTCACCGGGAGGTCGGTGGGTTTGACGGCCCCCTGCCAAACCGGTATTTTGAGTTAGGGGAGATCGTCACGGGGGAAAAACCGGGACGTCGGAACGAAAAGGAACGTATCATCGATTTTAATTACGGTTTGGCCATCGAAGATGTGGCCATGGCAATGGAAATTTATACTAGGGCCAACGCCCAAGGGGTGGGTACGGTCCTGCCTCTGATGGAAGGTGATCTGCCCTAAAATCTTCAATCATCAATATCCAATTTCGGCTTGTCCGGATTGGAGTAAGGGAGTTTAAATGAACCCGATGAAAGTAGCGGTGATGGGAGGTGGGAACGGTTCCCATACCATAGCAGCGGATCTTGCCCTGAAAGGTCTGTCGGTCAACATGTTTGAAATGGAGCAATTTGCGGCTGCCATGCAAAAGGTGTTTGAGTGCCGCGAGATCGAAATGACGGGGGTGGCCGGCTGTGGAAAAGCGAGGTTGAATCTGGTTACCTCTGATATCGTCGAGGCGATCGAGGCGGTCGAGGTCATTTTTATCCCGTTGCCCGGATTTGCTGCCTCCCCATATGCCCGGCTCCTTGCTCCCCATCTGAAAGAAGAACAGATGGTGGTCCTCATGCCCGGCACACTTGCCGCCCTCGAGTTTAGAGAAACCCTGCGGGCGAGTGGAAACCTCAAGCAAATAATCGTCGCAGAGACCGGGGGCCTGCCCTTTGCCACCCGACTGGTTGCACCTGGTAAAGTGCAAACGTTTCACATTCGTGCGGTTTGTGCATTGGCAGCCGTACCCGGCAAGAAGGGACCGCTGGTCTATGATAAAATTAAGGATTTATATCCCTTTGCTTTGAAAAAAACAGTAATTGAAACCGGATTCGGACATCTGACACCCCTGCTGCATCCTGCCGGCTGCCTGCTAAACGCCGGACGTATCGAACGTTCCCATGGCGAGTTCTACATGTATGAGGAGGGGATGACGCCTGCGGTTGTGCGCGTCATTGAAGCGCTGGACCAGGAAAGGCTTGATATCGGACAGCGTCTTGGAATTGATTTGCCGACCGGGGTGGACATGATGGTGGAATCAGGATATGGCCCACGCGGGACGCTCTGGGAATCTTTAAACGGCAGTGCCGGGCTGACGCCTGTCAAAGGACCCCCTTCGCTGGAAAACCGTTATGTTACCGAAGACATTCCATACGGACTGGTGGCTTGGGCCAGTATTGGAGATGCGGTGGCGGTAGAAACACCCATGATGGACGCCTTGATCGCTCTGGGATCGGTTATTATGAAAAAGGATTGCTGGCAGGAAGGTCGCAACCTGGCACTTATGGGATTGAAAGGGCTGGATTTGCAGCAGATCAAAACATATTTAAGTGAGGGACAGAAGTGAATGACGAATGTCGAAGGAAGGAATTCTATCGGTTTTAATAAAAAGATAGATAATAGCGGCATCAATTTGCGATTCGGCGAAAGGAGGTGGAAAATATATTTTTTTTGTACTTTAAACAGGATAAACTCGTAAAAAGTCAATTTTTCCGCGTTACCGTCATTCCGGCGAAAGCCGGAATCCAGTAATGTCAATGGGTCTGGATACCGGATCAAGTCCGGCATGACGATTGACGACTTTTTACGACACCGTCAAACAGGCGCGTTCAAAGAAAAATTAGATCTTAGAACCCTAGGAAAGGAGATGCGACCATGCAAAGTAACAAATCAAGCTATTTTAAAAGATTGCTAAGTGTATTGCTGGTAATGACGATGGTGACAATGTTTGGGGTCATCAATGCCCAGGCCAAAAAAGTTACCCTGAAATTCGATCACCAGAACAACACCTTTGATGCGGATCAACTTCTTGCAGAAACCTTCAAGAATCTGGTCGAGGCAAAGACCAACGGAGAGGTTGCAGTAACGATATTCCCCGGAACATTGACCAACAGTGAGGAAGAGGCCATCGAGTTTCTAAAGATGGGCAGTGTGGATATTGGGGCCACCAGTGCCGGTCACATCGCCGGATATTACCCGGATATCCAATTCCTGCAATTGCCCTACCTATTTAAAAGCATGGCGCATTATAAAGTTGCCCGACGTTCCGGCGTCGTTAACGAGATTATGAGGGGTGTCAGTAAAGCGACCGGCCTCATCGCACTGGGCATTTACTCCGACTGCAATGGCTTTGCCATATCCAGCACCACACCCATTACCAAAATCGAGGATGCAAAAGGAGTGAAATTGCGATGCATGCAGAACCCCCTGTTTGTAGACATCTATAAAGATTTCGGATTTACCGTGACGCCAACCGACTGGGGTGAGCTGTACACCTCTCTGCAAACCGGCCTGGTAAATGCCAACGATCTGGGCGTTTACTGCAACTATATATTCAAGCTGAAGGAAGTGGTGAAAAGCTTCGCCATTCTCAACCAGATGTGGACCCAAAAAATCATCTTTATATCTACCAAAGCGCTGGATAAGCTCAATGAAAATCAGCGGGATATTGTTGCAGATGCCGCCAAAAGCGCTATTGAACTAACCGACGCCTGGCAGTATGTTCGCGAACAAGAGTTCATCAAAAAGGCCGAGAAGGAAGGATACACGGTAACCTATCCAGACACCACTCCTTTTAAAAAGGCGTCTGAGAAAGTATATGCCAAATGGTTTAAAAAGAGCCCCCATTGGAAAGCCTGGTACGATGAAATCCAGCTGCTGGATCCGGATGTGGCGCTACCGGTGGCATATGGGGGGAAAAGGGACTAGTGTTTTTCATGGCTAGGCCTGGAAAAAGTGGCTCCTACGCAGCAGCGAATTTAATATTGAAGATTGAAGAATTGTGGATGTCGCTTCGCTCTGCCATTTTTATGATCTTTTTTTAATAATTGATCCCGCCGGAGGCGGACCTTAAATATTCAATCTTCAATCGACAATCTTCAATCTATGATATTGGTGATTTGCTGAAGTCTTCATCCCTTTACAACATGTTGTTAGAAAAATGGACTAAGGGCCTATTGGGCGCGGTCCAGTTGTAATCATAAAAAATGGGAGCCCGACAGGGAGAAAATGTTATGGCCCATGACAAAAATGCAGGTTCGTGGGGCGTTGCCTTTGATCGAATTCTCGAGAGGATCAAAACTGTCAGCAATGTGTTTATGGTCATACTACTGATCGGTCTGACATTGCTATTGGGCGCCAGCATTGCCATGCGGTATTTTATGGGGCAGCCCATATCGTGGGCCAACGCTGTCGCTCGATATGTCTACATTTATATTGTTCTGATAGGCAGTGCTATTTCATACATGTTAGCGGGGCATGCATCCATTGAGTCCGCCTATAATATAGTGCCCAGGGGCTTTAAGATGGTATTTGACCTGGCACATTATCTGATTGTCATGGGACTGTCGATCATACTTGTTGTAAAGGGTACGAAGTATGCGATTAGTATGTGGGGCGTGCACTCCCCGGTTTTATCCTTCTTCCCGATGGGAATCGTTTATCTCTCGGTGCCAATCAGTTTTCTGATCATTTTTTTGTATCTTTTGAGAAAAACGATCGGATTGCCGGAGGATTATGGCAGAGATTGATTGGGCTTGAGCTGTGGTTATTATTCAAACCATAGCAGCACATGGAGCCAGCAATGACATACATTATCGTGATGGTGATCGTTTTTGCCCTGCTGATGGTTATTCGCATACCCATACCGTTTGCTTTGCTTGCCTCGACACTGGTTTATTATATCGGTGTCGACCTGCCCATGGACATCGTTGTCGTAAGGTTATTGCGGTCGTTTGATTCTTTTATTTTATTGGCGATCCCTTTTTTCGTTCTAGCTGGAAAGATTATGTCTGAGGCGGACATTAGCGATCGGCTCATTCGGGTCGCCGATCTGTTGGTAGGCAGGGTAAAGGGCAGTCTGGCCTATGTCAACATTGTCGTCAGCATGTTTTTCGGTGGAATTACCGGCACTGCGATCTCCGATACCACCGCCATCGGTTCGGTTATGATTCCCACCATGGTGAAAGAAGGCTACACAAAACGATTCAGCGCGGCAGTTACCGCGGCCTCATCGACCATGGGCCCTATTATTCCGCCAAGCCTGATGTTTATTATATATGGCTCCATCGCCCAGGTTTCCATTCGAGATATGTTTTTAGCCGGTGCCATACCCGGACTGCTTGTCGGGTTGTCACAAATGCTTGTTGTGAAAATTTTAGGGATAAAAGCCAATTTTCCTAAGAGAACCCAAAAAATACACTTTAAGGAAGGGGTGAACATCTTAAAGAATGGGGCACCGGCTATAGTCCTGCCGGCACTCATCCTGGGTAGTATTATCCTGGGTATCGCCAGTCCGACCGAAGCTGCCGTCATTGCGACCTTTTATACGGCATTTATAGCTCTTCTCGTTTATCGTACCATGACACCCACAAAGCTGATCGGCGTCGTAAAGGATTCAGCCATTGAAACTGGCAGCGTCTCTATTATCATTGCGGCGGCGGCATTATTCGGCTGGGCCTTGTCAAATGAGCAAGTGCCTCAGCAGTTTGCACAGTTTCTGGTGGATAACATATCCAATAAAATTTTGATATTATTGCTTATCAATGCAATGCTATTCATCCTGGGAATGTTCATGGACAGCATTCCGGCAATCATGATCGTAACGCCGGTTCTGCTGCCATTGTTTAGGATGCTGGAGATCGATCC
>JASFFJ010000206.1:0-10776 GCA_050124355.1 Desulfobacterales bacterium
AAAAACGTGGTCTTAAAGCTGAAGACATGTGCCGCAGCCAATGGGTTTACAATCGCTTACGTCGGTTCCGCGCCGGTATTGAATCCGGGATTTCCTGGGTCAAACGTTGTTTTGGAATGACTCGCTGTACCTGGAAAGGCCTGCGGTCTTTTAAAAGTTATGTTTGGGCCTCCATCGTATCGGCTAACTTGCTGACGCTCGCACGTAAGCAAGCAGCATAGAAGTATAACTTCTTATTGATTTTTTCTCCGGTAGCAGGAGAGGTACGTCCAAAAAAGACGGTTATGAGCAAATGCTCGTTTAATGATTGACAGCAACCATCACTGCTGAGTCGATGATACGACAGGTTTAATTTTTAGATGCCCCGCATTCTCATTTTCCCCGATTTCTGGACGGGCACTAACTAATTGATAACGAGATCCAGAAACCTAGAAGGAAAAATGTATTGATCGATTATGAAAGGCTGCAAGGCCTGGTTGGAGCCAGCACCTATGATCAGCTAGGGAAAAGCCACAAGAGGTGGGTAGCGGAGCACCTGGCAGGTGGGTCCAAGAGGCGCCAAGACGAATGGACGGGCGGTGTCGCAGTGGGGAGCAAGTCCTTTATTGAGTCAGTGAAAGCGAGTTTAGGCTTTCGGGCCAGAGAGCGCGATATCATAGAAAGCGGTGAAGGGTATCAGCTAAGGGAGAATCCGGCTTCCTATATGGCCTTTTTCGAGGCTGAAAACGAGGATATAGCCCCTGAAAACACCGTTTTCTGGAATGTTAAGTATGAATAATCAATACCTTAGCGTGGCCCGACCCCAGACCCCGAGGTGGCCCGACCCCAGACCCGACCGTGGAGGAAGAAACGTTCAGGGGAGACCTTTATTATCGATTGAACGTCTTTCCCATTTACATGCCCCCGTTAAGAGAGCGCAAAACCGATAGGAAATTTTCATATAAAGCAAAAAAGTACGGTGTGGATTATCGTCAGTACCGATGATTTGATTGTATCTGATGCCCATGCGGCAATTTTTTACGCTTCCGTTCAATTTAGGTTTTCATCTTTCCAATACTTTGTTCCTTTCAGAGTTGCCTGAAGCGCTAATCCACTCTCGGTTAATTGGTAAATCGTAACGTTATCCAGCAGTACTTCTCCGCCGACGGCAGCACCTTTGTCACTGGCCTTGGCGGCGGCATCTGCATGCCCACCAAATTCCCAACCACTTTCAATGAATCGGTTCATTGTTTTTTGATCGTGGAAAATGAATATGGCGCGAAAGTCTTTTAACCCCAATCCCAATCCAACACCAAGCTCGCCCATTTTCATATAGGTGTGTTTACCAGTTTTGTTGTTCTTAACCACACCGTATCCACCGCCAACACTTGCGAATAAAAGGTTGATATTTGCATCGCTGAAGACGGCATAACCCGGAGCGTTAGCGATTTGAATTTTTGAAAAGGGCTTAACCTTATAGAGGTCAGACAATGCTTCTTTTCTCATCTCCAGAATGGCTTGGCGCTTGTCTGAGGGCGTCTTGCCCTTGGTTGTTACACAACCAGATAAAAGAATTGCGCAAAATAATCCGAGAATCGAGAATTTAACATACTTCATTATTATTCCTCCTGAAAATAATTCGTTAATCTTTAACCTGGATGATGGGGTTCAACCGCTAAGGTTCCCGCTTAAAAAATCTCAGAAAATGAATCATTAGGGATTTCGCATCCATCGGGTTTGCAAGTCTGCTCCACCAAATAGATGATAGCGGCCAATCCGGACGTCGCATTGAAACATAAAAATCTCCGGATATGATAACCTCTGAACCTTTAAGCGCCCGGCTTAGATATCCTCAAGGTCGAATGGAAGCAGGAAGCATGCCATTTTTTATTGGTTAATATTTCAGTGTGTTATGAAAATCAAAATCAGCCTTTATCGTCAAACAATTGACAGGGTTTAGAAGTCGTGCTTTTATTTTTTAAATTTATTTCAGATAGATAAACTAATTTTAGCCTTAAGCGCCGGTGAAGTGGGCACCGGCAAAACACCCTTATCCACTGTCTTTTGGCGCAACTTCCCGAAATTGTCGACACGGTCCTGATTTTCAATCCACACCTGAATGCCGTTGAACTGTTGGCCACGATTTGTGATGAATTCCGCATTGACTATCCTGCTGAAATGACCAGTCTTAAATCCCTGGTCGATGCGTTAACGGATTATCTACTCGCCTCAATTCGACGTTCGCTTTAAAAGCGGCGCATCTATCGAAATCAGAAATTCTCCATTCACGAAGCCGCAATCTTTCGGTCTCGATTGTGGGTATTATCATCATACTAAAATATTATCGAAAAATAGAACGTTGTTGGCTGATAAGTTCTGATTGTCGCAAGATATATTGGGAAATATCCGTGGATGAAGGCGGGCTGTTAAGACTGATAAAATAAGAAATACCGACGGCGACCACAAAACCAAAAAGATTCCACCACATCCAAAAAACATCGGGCATACTCACCCATAAAAACAGGTTAAACGCTACCCCGCTTACGATACCGGCCGTGATGCTCCTGGTTGTGGCTTCTTTTTGATAGGATCTCGACAGCAAAGGCAGGCAGGATGGGCCCATAGAAAGCGGATCCGATCTTGTCGATGGATTCAATGACGGTCTCAGATATACCACCTAAGGCAAAAGCTATATTTTAGAATCTCAAATTCAATAATCATAATTTTAAGAAGCTTCCTGCGTTTGAATACCCTATATTTCGAAATTCGGTATTCTACCATCCGGCTGTCATCTGAAATTGTAATGCTTCCTTACCGGCTCCTGTATCTCCCAGACGCAAGACAATCCTTTCGGAAATGTAACAAAGTCGCCTTTACCGAATTGCACCTTTTCACCATCGTTTGTCTCGACCACAGCCTTGCCTTCTAACAAATAGCATTCCTCTGTTTGATCATAATGCCAGTCGAATCGGGATATCTCTTTTTGCCAAATCGGCCAGGACATGATCCCTTCCTTCTCTAAGTCTTTCCTCTTAGGTTTTCTGATCTCTATTTTCATTTAAAACTCCTTTCTGTTAACAGATCTGTTGATATAAAAAATCTTGAACGATGGACGACGGTCCACATCTCTGAGCTTCGAATTTTATGGATTTCTAATACATTTATTAGCAAGATCGGTGAGATCTTTTATTTCACTTCCATCGAGGCGTAAATCGCCGGCGCCATTCAATTGAAGTCTACCATAAGATGAACGCTCCCTTTTCGGGGATTTCTCGAGCATGAAAAAGACGGCACCGGGCGGCACTTTAGCAGGTTCACCAAAAATCGGCGGACAACCCACATCACAATCACCTCCAAGGATTTTTTCAGCAACTCCCCGGGTAAGATGATCCATTGCGGTTTGCAAACCGGCCAGCCCCGTCGGTCGCTGTTCGGTGACGACATAATTGATTCCTGTAAGCCCGAAACGGATTGCTGCTTCTCCCAGAAAGCCGTTGGCCAATGTATATGAAAACAGGGCCGGACTGGCATGAGCACCTTTTTGGGGGATTACTGTTTTATAGTAGTCGACATCCGTTCCCAAACAACCATAGTAAGTGGATGCGATAATGCCGATATCCCGTTCACGGGTCCACTCGGATAGACCCGCATCTATCAACGCCAAAGCAGTGGCGGTTAATCCCAAGCGTGAATATTCATCCATTCGCCTGAAATTTGGATACGGCTTTTTAAACATATCTGCAGGATTAATTTCGGGCAACTTTCCCGCTGGCATGGCAAAGCGCTGGTTTTCCCTGCCAAGTCCAATGCCGGCTGCTGTCACCCATCCGATGCCGGTAATTTCAGCATCCACGATGTTTCTACCTCCCTAAAATCAGGGCGGCATCGGTCGGCACCCATCCCATTCCAAGAAAAAGGCGCTCCAATAAATCCTTTAGCATGGAGCGGCCGCCGGAATATTTAAGATCATCGATATGGGCGGCAATTTTAGCTCTGTAATGGTCCTGATCGACAGAAAAGCGAGTTATCGGCCGGATGGCGGATTCTCCAGCCATGAGCCCCCGCCAAAGTGACGCCAGATTGTTACCCAGAGCGGAAACCACCGCGACATCGGTAACGACGACCTGTCCGTATTCTTTATTTTTTAAGCTATTAACACTCACGCATCACCTATACTCTATTCTATAGTCAGATTCCACCCATCTCCGTCGTCTGTGACCTGTTCTCTGATTTCTGACTTCCGTCATCCGTCCTCTGTTTTCCGTAATCTATCCTCCGTTCTCCGAACTCTGTCCTCTTTCTTTTATCCTTAGTCTTCTGTCAAAAAAATCGACCGATTTTTTTTTGCAACTTGGTCGATTCGTTAGCGTATCTGATGTTTTTGAGTCTATAAACTATATTTATCAATCACAATCGCAACTTCATACGTAACAAACAACCGGGATCAGACAGTAATATTTCTTGCTGAAAAATAGAATTAGTAATCATTTCAGATATTAAAGCGATACTCCCATGCCTTATGCATTCTTTATCTGGTTTGGGGTTGATGCTCAACCATTTTATTTCATCAAATTCTTTTTTCAATAATGATCGTGGATTCGTGCGTTCAGAAATCCGAAAATCGATCTCACCTTTTTGCTGTTATTTTATATAGATAAACAGTTTTGGACGTAATATGATGGCATCAATTTTAGTTGACATTCATTATTTAATTATGTAACAGAATCGGCTGTCAAGTTGCATTTACCGGTTGGGTCTGACTGGATGCACAATTTCTATTTGCCGGACCGACTCGCACATCTCTTTTCGATTCTTAGCATACCATGCACTTGCCGTCGTTTCGAGCCACAAAAAAGGGAGCAAACCGGTTGCCATGTTTAATCATTTCAATACATCGCTGATTTCTAAGATTCATTGCGATGATGAGGATGGTTGATCGGACGTGTATACCCAACATTTTCAACTCGAAGAACCGCCATTTTCGATTTCCCCGGATCCGCGGTACTTTTTCATGAGCCCCCGGCATCGGAAGGCGCTTGACCATTTGATCAGCGGTGTGCGTGAATCGGGGGGATTCGTGCTGTTAACCGGCGAAGTGGGTACCGGCAAGACGACCCTTATCCGCTGTCTCTTGGCGCAACTCCCCGATGATGTCGACAGCGTCCTCATCTTTAATCCACGCCTCAATGACGTGGAATTGTTGGCCACGATTTGTGATGAACTCCGTATCGACTATCCTGCCAACACGGACAGCCTCAAAGCCTTAGTCGACGCATTAACGGAATATCTGCTTGCCGCGCATGCGCGGGAAAGGCGAACCGTTCTGATTATCGACGAGGCCCAGAACCTGAGCGTTGCGGTTCTGGAACAAATCCGGTTGCTCACGAATCTGGAAACGACCCAGTCTAAATTATTGCAAGTGATCCTCGTTGGTCAACCGGAGCTCAACCGTATTCTGCAGCGTAAGGATTTGCGTCAGTTCACCCAGCGGATTACCAGCCGTTGCCACCTTAAATCCTTATCGACGGCCGGATTGACAGGCGCTTATATCTACCATCGCATCTCAGTCAGCGGCGGCGACGCATCCAAACTTTTTACCCGGGCCGTGATCCGCAAGATTCATCGGTTGTCGGGAGCCATTCCGCGTCTTATCAATCTCCTTTGTCATCGGGCGCTGCAAAATGCCTACCTTGGCAACCATAAGCGCGTAAACAGAAGGATCCTGCGAAAAGTGGCAAGGGAACTACGCCCTATCCTGGGACGTTCGTGGTTTCGCATGTCTGCGTATTGGGTACCGGTGCTCGTGGCATTATTAATTGCGGGAGCGGCGGCGTGCTATTTTATTTATCATTTCGGGCTACCTCGATTCAGTCAAGAACCTGCTGTAAATGAGCAAGTTCCGGCTGCTAGCAACAAAATATGGAAAGAAAAAATTTTGCCACAGAGTTCCAAATCTAATAGACCTGCCGGTGATGTCAACCAGTTAACGGCCCCTGTTGCGGGCAGGGAGGTAGTGGCATCCCTGGACACGGAAGAACCGCCGACCAAAGATGAAAGGTCCGTTCATTCTCCCACATTTGCGGAATTGATCCGCGATCCGAGGCTAACGCGAGAGGAGGCGTTTGGTCGCTTATTTTCGCAGTGGAAAATTGGAAACAAAGCTGATGGAACAACCGACGACTGCGATTGGGCGCTACAAAACGGTCTGCGCTGCCTGTTTGAGAAAAGCAACTGGCAGTTCATGCGCCGGCTGAACCGACCGGTGATTCTGGAATTTCTTACAGAAGATACCCAAAAGCGCTACGCGACGCTCATTGCGCTGGATGAATATCGCTTGACCTTGGATTTTGGGGCTCAACGATCATTCCCAATTGAACAGGTTTTACCATTTTGGCACGGGCACTACATTTTGCTTTGGAAGCCGCCTTACCGGTATACATCTTTACTGCGTCCTGGCGATAGATCAGAGGCGGTGTTGTGGCTGCGTCAACTTCTCAACAAACCGGTGTCCACTGTCACTGGAGACGCCAGCGTCTTTGATGAAGAGCTAAAGAAACGCATCATCGTATTTCAGACCAGTCGAGGCATAACGCCGGACGGCAGATTGGGGACCCACACGATGATCCACCTTAATACGATCGCAAATCCACCTGATATTCCAGTGCTCGAACGGGTGTTTTAGGGCAAATAGGTAGAAATTGATCTTTCTGCTTAGTGGTGGTTTATAAATTGAGTTAAATACGATTAGTTGCTGAGATGAGCTATCTGAAGTCTTTAAAATCGAAAGTTATGCTAATTCTGATAGGCATTTTTATTTTATGCGGAGCCGCGGAATATGCGATCCATCGCTACGTTATTTACCCAAGTTTTCTATCGCTTGAACGTGACGAAGCATTGAAGGATTTGGAGCGTTCCGTGCAAGCGCTTAAAAGAGAGATTCATCATCTCGATTCTCTTGCTACCGATTGGTCGACGTGGAACGATAGTTATAAGTTTGTCAGAGCCCCATTTGACGACCATGTCCGCTCCCACCCGAATTTATCTGCTTTGCTAAAAGACAGCGTTAACCTCGTTTACATCAGCGATACAGACGGCCGTGAAATTTGGAGAAAAGTATATGGCTTGGACGCAGCGGAAGAATTGCGTCTGGCCGATTTTCCAAAATATGAATTATCGACGGGCCCTCTTCTTATGACGCACAAAATGGAATCAGGACGATTATCGGAGGTCAATCTATCCGGCATTATCATGAGCGATCTTGGACCGATGCTGATAGCCTCCCGACCTATTATTATCGGCTACAGTAAGGAGCCGATTCGTGGCATATTCGTCATCGGTCGGCTGCTGCGTGATTATATGGTAAAAGACCTTACTGACCAAACGCAAGTTGATTTCCAAATAATTCCGATACCAACGGGTTCCGTACCTAATGCCATAAAAAAAGTAATGAACCGCATCTCGCCCGAATCGCCATATTGGATTGAAACGGAAAGTGATGAATACTTGCAGATATTTACGACTTTTCCTGATATCAACGGCGATGCCGGCATTCTAATAGAGGCCCAGGTGCCCAGAAAGATATCAGCTCGAGGATATACGACGATACGCTTCATATTGATTGCAACAATGGCCTCAGCGGTCGCTGTGCTGATCGTGGTATTTTTTCTGCTACAACGGACAATTCTTGAACCGATAACAAATTTAACCTACCATGCCCTTTCGGTTGGATATTCCGGTGATCTTTCAACCCGTATTCCCATGCTTCGCCCCGATGAAATCGGTGTATTAGCGATGGGATTTTACGAGATGGTGACAAAACTCCGCAAGATTCAAGATGGTTTGGAAACGCGTGTTCGTCAGCGCACAGCGGATTTGACAGCTTTGAACGAAAAATTGGAACAGGAGGTTTTGGAGCGTAAGCGGGCCGAAGAAAAGATCAAAGGCTCGCTTAAAGAGAAAGAGATGCTGCTGAAGGAGATCCACCATCGCGTTAAAAACAATTTGCAGGTGGTTTCCAGCATGCTCAAAATTCAATCTGAGTACTCGAAAGACAAGAAAACGGTCGAAATGTTTCAGGAAAGCCAAAATCGGGTTCGCTCGATTGCCTTGATCCACGAAATGTTATATCAATCCAAGAACCTGTCTAAAATCGATTTTTCCGAATACATTCAACCTATCACCACGAATCTGATGCGTACTTACGGCGTTGATCCGATTCGTATTAAAGTCAAGATCAATGTGAAAGATGTTTTTATGGACTTAGATCGGGCCATCCCGTGTGGTTTGATTATCAACGAGCTTTTTTCAAATGTGCTAAAGCATGCCTTTCCGAAAGGGCGGCCAGGCGAAGTCCTAATCGATCTTTTCCAACAAAGTAGTCAGGAGTTAACACTGCTGATCAAGGATAACGGCGTGGGCCTCCCGATAGGCATGGACTTCAAGAACACCGACTCACTGGGTCTGCAGCTTGTAAATGCGTTGGTAGATCAGCTCGGTGGTGCCATCGAATTCGAAGGTCGGGTGGGCACAACATTCAGGATTACGTTTCATAATAGAGAAATTAAAGGAGATATGTGATGCCCAATGCGAATATTCTGGTTGTCGAGGATGAGAGTATCATCGCCATCGACATTAGAAACCGGGTGCTGAATTTGGGATATGGCGTTTCCGGTGCCGCTGCCACTGGTGAGGATGCCATTGCGATAGCGGAGGAAACGCTTCCCGATCTGGTGTTAATGGACATTAAGTTGCGCGGAGAGATGGACGGGGTGGAAGCTGCCTCAAGAATTCGTCTGGACTTGGATATCCCTGTCGTCTATCTCACGGCCTATGCCAATGCCAGTACGCTTGAGCGTGCCAAGTTCACTGAGCCATTTGGCTACCTGGTTAAGCCTTTTGAGGATACGGAGCTGCAAGCGGCTCTCGAAATAGCTCTCTATAAGCACAGAATGGAACGAAGGCTGCGAGAAAGTGAGAAGAGATTTCGGCGGCTTTTTGAAAATTCGCCGGATGCCATGTTCATCGCTGATCCTGAAACCGGCGAAATTCTGGATGCCAATCCTGCCGCATCGGAACTTTTGTTACGACCGCATGCAGAGATAGTCGGGCTTCATCAATCCAAGCTGTATCCTCCACGCATGTTTGAATCGGCCATGACCGAATTTGCCAATTTAGTTCACGCTTCCTGGAAAAACCGCAAATCACATCCGGTTGAAACTGTCGTTCTGAGAGCGGATGGAAGTGAAATCTGTGTCGAAGCGTTGGCACAAATTGTTGAGATCAACGGCAAACCGGTCTTCCATAGCAGTTTTCGTGACATTAGCCAGCGCAAGCAAGCGGAGGTAGAAAAAAAGAGGCTGGAAGTGCAACTGAATCTAGCTCAGAAGATGGAGGCGATAGGGACCCTGGCGGGTGGCATCGCGCATGATTTTAATAACCTGCTTATGGGCATCCAGGGGAATGCCTCTTTAGTGCTCCACACGATGGATTCTACCCATCCCCATTATGAGCGGCTGCATGCCATTGAACAGCTGGTTGAAAGCGGCGCCAAACTAACGGCGCAGCTTCTCGGATATGCGAGCAAGGGTCGATACGAGGTCAAAACCATCGACCTCAATTCACTCGTCGAGGGGATTGCCAATACGTTTGGCAGGACAAAAAAGGAGATCACGATTCATGTGGAACCGGCGGAGGATTTGTTTTCCATTGATGCAGACCAGGGACAAATAGAGCAAGTGTTGTTGAATTTTTTCGTCAACGCGGCCGATGCGATGCCAGGTGGCGGAGAACTTACCCTAAAAACCATGAATGCAACCCCCGAGGATATGAAGCGTCGTCTCTACAAACCAAAGTCCGGTCGGTATGTGCTGTTAACCGTGGCAGACACAGGAATTGGGATGGACAAAGAGACTCAGAAGCGCATATTTGATCCCTTTTTTACGACCAAAGAGATGGGTCAGGGCACCGGTATGGGGCTGGCCTCGGCCTACGGCATCATAAAGGGTCATGGGGGCTACATTGATGTGGAGTCCGAGAAAGGCCGCGGAACGATTTTCAGGGTATACCTGCCGGCAGCGGCGCAAACGATCCCCAAAATCGTCGAGGAGTCCCCTCGACCTATTGAGGGAACCGGGACCATTTTGCTTGTAGACGATGAAGAGCTCATCTTGGAAGTTAGCACTAATTTGCTTGAGCATCTGGGTTATACGGTGTTGTCAGCCAAGGGTGGAAAAAAGGCGGTTGATATATTTAAAACCCATAAAAATGAAATTGATATCGTCATTCTGGATATGATTATGCCGGATATGGGCGGTGCCGAGACCTTTGACAGAATGAAGGCGATCGAGCCGAATGTGAAGGTGCTTCTTTCGAGCGGATACAGCATCTCAGGTCAGGCACGCGAGATATTGAATCGAGGTTGTGATGGTTTTATTCAAAAGCCATTTAACCTGGCAAAGCTATCCAGGAAAATAAGTGAGATTCTGGAGAGGAGATAGGTGAGAATCCTGTCAGCTGGGGGTCTTATAAATTCTTAAACTCAACAGGTCCAGGTTCAGTGGGAAGAAACAGCAGCCTGCTGAAAATGTTGCAGGCTGCTGATTGCGAGAGGGTTAAATATCATAGTAAAGATAGAACTCATGCGGGTGAGGCCGAAGCTTGATATCGTTGACTTCATTTTCGGTTTTATAGTCAATCCACATATCAATGGCATCCTGGGTGAAAACATCACCTTTCATGAGAAACTCCTGATCGGCCTTTAAGGCTTCGAGGGCCTCGTCCAGCGAGCCGGGGGCTGAG
>JASFFJ010000207.1:0-10768 GCA_050124355.1 Desulfobacterales bacterium
ATATCGGTGGCTGGTTCGATCCACCTAAAGCCAAAGAGGCGGCAATTGCTCAGATTGAGGCCGGTGCCGATCTGATTTATGCCGAGCGATTCGGGGTTTTTGAAGCCGCTAAAGAAAAAGGTGTCCTGGCCTTCGGCAACATGTCGGACCAGAATGCGATGGCACCCGATGTAGTGATTACCGGACCGATTTGGGATATGTATCCTACCATCAAATTCTGTATCGAAATGGTTCAGAAAAAAGCCTGGGTATCCATGGATCTTGGCGAATGGTCCATGATGGCCAAAGGCGGCTCGCGCCTGGCACCGTTTCACTCTTTCGAAAAGACGCTGCCGGCCGAGGTCATCAAAGAGGTTCGTGATTTGGAACAGAAGATCCTCCAGGGAACCTTTCGGGTTCCGGTTGATGAGCAAAAGCCGGTATCAGACTAAATGTGTCCTTTTCGCGGGTTTCAGTAAGAATCCTACCAATAAGCTTGAAATCAATGATTTGTGCCTGTAGCTAAATCAGACACATTTAGATATTTTAAATTCAGATAGGGCCGATACATGGATTTTGTCGACAGACGGGGTCGATGTGCCGGCCCTACTATTAACCTTCAGAGAAGGGCTGCACTTCGAAGATGGAAAACGGCAACCAGCCGGTGGTTCGGATGTCCGGGATCACCAAGCGATTTCTGGGTGTTACCGCCGGTGATAATATAAACTTCAGCCTCTTTGGCGGCGAAATTTGCGCCTTGCTGGGTGAAAACGGGGCAGGCAAGACGACCCTGATGAATATTCTATTCGGGTATTACACCTGCGATGAGGGGCAGATTTTTATTAAAGGAAAACGAGTCAATCTCTCCGCTCCCAAAGATGCGATTGGCTGCGGTGTGGGGATGATCCGCCAGCATTTTGCGCTGGTCCCCTCTCAAACCGTACTTGAAAACATCATCGTCGGAACGGAATCCGGCAACAGCATTTTCCTCGATCTCAAATCCGCCCGCCGAGACGTTGTGTCATTGCAGGAACGCTTCGGTTTACAGGTTGATCCGGACGCCAAGATCTGGACCCTGTCGGTCGGTGAACAGCAAAAAGTAGAGATTCTAAAAGCCTTATACCGTAAGGTGGACATCTTGATCATGGATGAACCGACGGCGGTACTGGCCCCGGCGGAAACCGACGAGCTCTTTAAGACCTTGAAAATCCTTGTCCAAGAGGGATGTTCGGTGGTTTTCATCTCCCACAAGCTAAACGAGGTAATGGATATTTCAGATCGCATCGTAGTGCTGAGAGCCGGCCGGGTGGTGGCGGAAAAAAGGACCGCCGAAACTGATCCGATAGAGTTGGCCAATCTCATGGTTGGCAGGGAGCTTCTGGATAATATAGTGAAGAAGCCTATCGCTGCCGGGCGACCTGTGCTGACTATCGAGAACCTCAGCGCGCTGAATGATAAACACCTGACGGCTTTGCACGATCTCAATCTGGTGGTACGACGCAACGAAATTTTAGGAATGGCCGGTATTTCCGGCAACGGCCAGCGGGAACTTGCAGAAATACTATTCGGATTGCGGCAACCGACCGGGGGTAGCGTTAAAATAAACGGCAACTTCCTTAAATTCGGCAGCCCGACATCGGCCATTCGTTTAAAAATGGGAAGGATACCGGAGGACAGAATCGATACCGGATTATTAATGGATCTGACGGTTGAGGAAAATCTGATCCTGGAAAACCACTCATCTGCCGGGTTCCATCACTACGGGTTAATGAATTCGAAAAAGATATGTCGGTTCAGCGATGAGCTGATTGGCGCCTACGCGATCAAGACCGCCGATCGGGATGCTGTCACCAAGAGTTTATCGGGCGGCAACCTGCAAAAGGTGATGCTGGCCCGGGAACTTGCCGGCCGGCCGGCACTGATCGTTGCCGCTCAGCCCACGCGCGGGCTTGATGTGGGCGCCATGGAATATATCCACCAGAGAATTTTGCAGGAGCGTGAACGCGGTGCGGGTATTCTTTTGATCTCGGAAGATCTGGATGAAATTTTTAACCTGAGTGACCGTATTGTCGTATTATACGAAGGTCGGATCATGGGGGACATCCGTTGTGAGGATGCCGGCCGCGAACAGGTCGGTCTCTGGATGAGCGGGGTGCAGCATTGATCGGCTTTCGGCTGACCAAACGCAAGCCTTTGCCGGGATGGGCCCGGATTGTTATCCCGATTACGGCAATTGTCGCCACCCTGGTTCTCTCCGCCATCCCGATTCTGGTTGCCGGCGGGAACCTCTGGAAGTCATACTATTATCTCTTCCACGGTGCTTTGGGTACCCGTTACAACCTACTGGAAACCTTTGTAAAAGCCAGCCCGCTGTTGATGACGGGATTGGCCGTGGCATTTGCTTTCAGGGCCAAGTTCTGGAACATCGGCGCCGAAGGCCAGCTGTTGGCTGGCGCTGTGACCGCCACCGCACTGGGGGTTTCCATGGGCGGTCTTCCTCAAATGGTGGTCCTGCCCACAATCATCGCTGCGGGATTCCTGGCGGGGGGCTTCTGGGCGGCCATACCGGCCCTTCTTAAAACCAAACTCAAGGTGGATGACGTGGTGTCCACTCTGCTGTTAAATTATGTCATGATTCACATCATGGGAGCACTGCTGTTCGGGCCGCTGCAGCAACCCGATTCCAGCTGGCCGAGGTCCTCAGCCATCGTCGAGGCGGCCACCTATCCGATTCTGTTGGCGCGATCCCGCTTTCACCTGGGAATCCCCCTGGCCTTGCTGGCCGTGCTGATTATCTGGTTTATCAACAAGAAGACGACCTTCGGCTATCAGTCCAGGGCGGTGGGGGTCAATGCCAGGGCCGCCAACTTCGGCGGGATCAATACGACGAAGGTCATTCTGTGGACCGCCCTGGTATCGGGTGGTCTGGCCGGCTTGGCCGGCGTTGGGGAGCTGTGTGCCATCCAGCGCCGTCTGATTATGGATATCTCACCCGGCTACGGCTATTCCGGAATTGTGATTGCCATGCTGGGCAATTTGCACCCGCTGGGGGTGCTTTTTTCTTCTCTTTTTTTCAGCGTTGTTATCGTTGGCGCTCAGACCATGAGTCGCATGACCGGTGTTCCCACCTATATTGCCGAAGTGATTCAAGGCATGGCGCTGATGGTCATGCTCATCTTTCTGTTGTTTACGGAATATAAACTAAAGCGGGTGCCCAAAAAATGAGCGAACTCTTTGATATCGCGTTTATATCGGGGCTCATCGGTGCGACCATGCGCATGGCAACCCCGATCATATTTGCCACGCTGGGAGAGATTTTGGCAGAGCGATCCGGCGTCCTGAACCTGGGTATCGAGGGTATCATGCTGATGGGCGCCATGACCGGATTTCTGGTGACGTTTTCCTCGGGCTCCATCTGGACCGGCGTGTTGGCGGCGGCCCTGGTCGGCATGTTGCTAGGGCTGCTGATGGCCTTTCTGGCCGTCGATTTGGGCTTGAGCCAACATGTGTCGGGACTGGGGATCACCCTGTTTTCAACCGGGCTGGCCATGTTCATTTATCGCCTGGCTGTCGGCTCTCCGACGGTGCCGCCGACCATTGCGCCGTTCAAACAGATCACACTGCCGGTTCTATCGAAAATTCCCTTGATCGGTCCAGGTCTCTTTACGCAATATTCGCTGACCTACATCGCCTGGCTCTTGATACCGCTGATGTCGATATTGTTGTATAAAACCAAACTGGGTCTGAAGATCCGAACGGTGGGCGAAAATCCGGTGGTGGCCGACACCGTCGGGGTCAATGTGGCCTTGACGCGGACCCTGTGTTTGGTGTTCGGTGGTGCCTTGATGGGTATCGGAGGGGCCTTTTTAACCCTGGCCCATCAAAATATATTTCTGATCGATGTCATTGGCGGTCGCGGATGGGTCGCCATAGCCATGGTCATTTTCGGAAACTGGGATCCCCTCAAAGGTGCCCTGGGTGCGCTCATTTTCGGCTTTCTGGATGGTTTGCAGTTAAGACTCCAGGGATTTGGGATCGCCATTTCCTTCCATCTTTTTCTCATGATTCCCTATCTTCTGACCATTGTGGCCCTGATCAGTGTCTCCCGCAAAGCGGCCGTGCCGGCCGGTCTGCTCAAGCCCTACCGGCGGGAGGAGAAGGGAGGGTAGGGGAAAGACGAATGACGATTGACGATTGACGAATGACGAATGACGAGTGATGAGAGATGAGGGACGAGGGATGAGGGATGATGGATGAAGGACGATGGATGATGGACGATAAACCATGGACGATGGTCGAATGATGAGTGACGAATTCGAGTGACGAATGACGAACGGCGGTTGATCTTGCCCGGCAAATACGAATTTCAAATTTCGACTTTCGAATTTAATTGCGCCGATTATTGTTCAATCTAGATGGTACTTAAAACGACAAAAAATAAATGAAAAAATTGATAGAGGACTTATGTTCGATCTGATCGTTCGAAACGCAAATTTACCGGATGGGCGAACCGGAATCGATATTGCCATTGCAAATGGCCTGATCGCAGATGTGGCTGCCAGGCTGAATGCTAAAGCGACACGGGAAATCGATGCCACCGGCCGACTGGCCTCACCGCCGTTTGTAGATAGCCATTTTCACCTGGATTCGACACTGACCTATGGCCGTCCACGGGTGAATGCCAGCGGGACCCTCCTGGAGGGCATCGCGCTGTGGGGGGAGCTGAAACCGGATCTGACGGTTGAGGACATCAAAACCCGTGCGCTCAACCTATGTCACTGGGCCATTGCCCGCGGTACCCTGGCGATTCGCAGCCACGTGGACGTCAGTGACGATCGTCTGTTGACCGTCAAGGCTCTTTTGGAAGTACGCGAGGAAATCAAGCCCTACATCGATCTGCAGCTGGTGGCCTTTCCCCAGGATGGGTATCTGCGGTACCCCGGCAGTGCCGATAACTTGAAACAGGCCCTGGATTTGGGAGTTGATGTCATCGGCGGGATCCCCCATTTTGAAAGAACTATGGCAGACGGTGCCGCTTCAATTAAATCCCTGTGTGAATTGGCCGCCGAACGCAGCCTGCAGGTGGATATGCATTGCGATGAAAGCGATGACCCCCACTCCCGTCACATTGAAATGCTGACCTTTCAAACCCAGCGTCTGGGTTTACATGGCCGGGTGGTTGGTTCGCATCTGACCTCCATGCATTCCATGGATAATTATTATGTCAGCAAGCTGATCCCCCTGATGGCCGAGGCCCAAATGCATGTGGTGGCCAATCCGCTCATAAACATTACCCTGCAAGGGCGGCATGACACCTATCCCAAACGGCGTGGCATGACACGTGTCAAGGAACTAATGGAAGCCGGCATCAATGTGGCCTTCGGTCAGGACGCCCTGCTGGATCCCTGGTACAGTTTCGGCGCCCACGACATGCTGGAGGTTGCAAATATGGGCCTGCATGTGGCCCAGATGACCGGAGCGGATCAGATGCAACAAATGTTCGAGGCGGTAACTTTTAATGGCGCTAACGCAATGGGGTTGGATGGTTACGGTTTGGCGCCGGGCTGCCGGGCGGATATTGTTGTCTTGCAGGCCGCAAACGTGCATGACGCCCTGCGTTTGAAACCGGCCCGCCTGTATGTCATCCGCCACGGGAAGATCATTGCGCAAACACCGCCGGTGGTTAGCCGGTTGTCGCTGGGAAAAAATGAGATTGAAGTTGATTTTAAATTTCCTAATTAATCCGCCTTTAATATTATCGCATTCAGGGCTGTAAATCATTCTTTCAAAACTGGAGCAGGTTGGTAAATCAAAGGCTCGGCGGATTAATTATTTTCTGCTGCGCATTTTCTCTTTTGTTTTGGTCATTTCATGTTTGCACGTAAAATTCAGGTATCTATTGGTGAAGCGTTTAACCAGTCTGTCTTTGATTTTTACGGAGTACCAAACTCTGTCATCTTATCTTCTCATGTTCCCAACCTCTTAATTTCTTAATTTTAACTCCTCCAACCTTCTCACTTTCTCACCCGCTGATCTTCTCACCTTCTCACCTTCTTCTCTTCCCATCTTCCAAACAACTTACCCTCTTACCTTCCCAACTTCTAAGCTTCTATATTTGAGTGCCTCCCAGCTTCTAAGCCCTCAAATATCGCTTCAGTTCATTAAATACTTCCGATAGCCCGTCAGTCTTTTGCCGGTGGGCTTTCGTTGCTGGATGGAGTCTCAAGGGCGATCCCTATTATGACAAGACAACATTGAAACGTTTTCTGCCCTTGATTTTATAAATGGTAAAATATCGGTCAATTGTTGCAATCTGGTTGATATCCAGTTTCTCAGCCAATAGCACAAGACAGGCGTCGGCAAAATCCATCGGCAAATCTCTGTATTTGATGGTTAATTCTTTGATTCTGCCAAAATCAGCATTTTCAATTGGATATATTTCCACTGCCCCCTGATTGATCCATTCCAGAAAGTCGATTTGAGCATTCCGATTGAAATTCAACAAATGTAATGTTTCCGTTGTTGAAGCGATGGTGGTGATCAATATCGACTCATTGTTTTTGATAAAATTTATTGCCTTTGCATGGTGTTTGTCGGAAGCGTCGAATAAAGCGATGAGCGGGCCGGAGTCAACCAGGATCTTTTTCATTTTCGTTTTGCCAAAATTTTCTTTTTAAGAAGAAGTTTCCGGTCCGCCGAAAAATTGGTTTGACCGCTTGCATATTTTCCGAAATATTCCTTACCAAGTTCCCAGGGACTCGGTTTTGAAAGCTTGTTCAGGTAATCAGCTACACTTTTGCGAATGAGTTCAGATTTTGAAATACCGAGAAGCTCGGCTGTACGCTGAATGCTATTTTCAAGTTCCGGATCTAATCTAATTGTAATCATTTGTCGCCTCCGTATGACGAAATGTAATGCAAATCGATCTTTCTGTCAACGACAAATCTTCGAGGCGGTAACCTTCGACAGGGTAGCAGAGATGGGATTGGAAAGATAGGGCCATAGGCTGGAAAGCTATAAAGCTTCCCAGCTTCCCAACTTCTCAGCTCCGCAACTCCCGAACTCAAAGCTTCTCACTTTCTCACCTTCCCAGCTTCTCAACTTCTGATCTTCTCACCCTCTCACCTTCCCAACTTCTGAGCTTCTTTATTTGAGCGCCTCCAACCATCTCACTTTCTCACCTTCGGATCTTCTTAATCGCCCAGCCTCCCAGCTTCCTGGCCTGCCAGCCTCCAAGCTTCCCAGCTTTTACGGTCTCAAATATTGCCGAAGTTCTTTAAACACCTCCGGTTCCTCGCTCTCAAAACGGACAAGGAAATGCTCGGATCGCATGATCGGACTCCAGAGCGAGAAATCCTCACGGTCAAAGTCCATGCCGACCGCCAGCATGTCGCTGAAGGTCTCGATCAGGTGATCCTCGGGTTTGTAAATGGAGTCACCGATATCCCCCACCCAGCATAGGGGCGTTCCCTGATATCGGTCTTTGAGGTCATGATAAAAATGATGGGTAACGATGGTGCGCGGCTGCAGGCCCAGATCGGTGAAGGGCATGGTGACACCCTGTTCGGCCACCTCAATGAGGGCTCCATTATAGACGGGCACCAGTTCGACGCCGTGATCATTGCACAATTGGTTGATGCCCTCCAGTCCTTCCAGACTGGCGCAGACCGGAAAGAGAAATATTTTTTTGGGACGGTGGTGGCCCAGGGCCTCTTCGACGAAATAGTTCAAGGTCTGGCCGGAGGCGATGCATTCTTCCATGATGATCCAGGTGTCGTCCTGCCACCACTCCCCCACAAATGAGCTCTCAACGATCTTCCATCCACGGAAATTGGACTGGTCTTCCACCCGGGTGAGTTTGATATAGGTGGTGTCGAGCAGCTCCGGTCGCTGGAGCGGCGGGTTGGCATCCAGCAGGTCCAGGGGGCGTCCGCCCCACAGGATGACAAACTGGGCCAAACGTCCTTCAAACATACGCTCAAACAGGCGAATCATGTCGTGGCCGATTTCTTTAATCATCAAGAATTTTTCAGGACCACAAGCCTGGCGACTGAGCAAAAATTCTTCACCGGCACCCCGGCCGGGAAAATCGACCACATAAATCCGTTGCGGCAGGCACCTGTCTTTGAAATTGTCGTGATTAGTAATTCCTTTCACCAGCCAAATATCTTTTCCGCCCCGCGACATCACGATCTCTCCGATGTCTTCGAGGTAAATACGGTTGTCGTCCGAATTCATCTAACTTCTCCTTTTAGTATTTACTGATTTACCACCCGCTACGCTCGAGACACAGAGGTAGATTATTCTGTTCCTTTTCCGGGAGACGGCGGTAAAGGAAAAACAACCGCCAATAAGATAGTATTTAGGGGATCGCACTAATTATTACTTGTAAACGACCAACATTCAATTAGCGAAGGCGGGAAACATTGTCAACGTCGATTTATGTGCAGCACCATAATTATTATAAATCAGCGATCACCAGCGGAGCGTGGCCCGATTTCATGGTCCTTCCTCAATACACACGTTCTGCTGGTGATCGCTGATTTACTTCTTGACATTTCAATCCATATTGGTATATGCATATGTCGAACTATTAAAAAAAATATAAGCTGTTACAAATCATCTTTTCCCTAACCATTCGTGGAGGAACAAAAATGATTTAGGGTAGCTGAAAACCCCACTTTCTGCATGTGAATGGGGTTTTTCTGTTTCTGGTCAATTTAATTGATTACCTATAACCGATATCATCTTTAACTCGATGCTAAAGTCGGATTTCAAACTTTTGACGATCACGAAGGCGCTTGGTTAAATTGCTGTTTTTTTCCGGTACCGGTCACAGGTTGATCCTGCCGGCCCTAAATTCACGAAAGTATCGGAATTAAAGCTGCGCCTTGATGTCAACCGTGTTTATGTTCATGACTATCTTCTTTACAGCTTTAACCCGAGTCAGTGATTTTTCTTCAAAAATTTTTTAGCTGGATAATTAATAATATCAATCATATCAGAAGTTTAAGAAATAATATGCAACCTGTTTTTCGGCAAAGAGTCCGGCATTTTCTTTGCAATGAATAAATGTAAGAATTTTAGGCATATAAACAAGGTAGGATAATGTTCATTTTTGATTTCGATCGTTCCTGAATGGGTATCCCTCTGAGCACCTCTCATCTGCGTTGAGCACCATTTCTGACCAGCTTCGATCTTTATCGAGCGATCCTAATTCTGGAATTCATCAGCCATTTTCGATTGGGGAAACGTTTATCATCGATTAGTAGCAGCCGATGTTCTGGCGGAAAGGAGGCGGCAACGATGAAAGAGGCCAAAATCTTTCTTCTCGATTTGAATCCCTCGAGCAACGTTGGCAGCACCCTGGGGGAGATCCTATCATCGTTTCCGAATTTCGGAGTCCAGCTCAAACATGAGTCCCAGAAGGGTAACAAATCTGCTTATTGCGTTGGTGAACTGTGCAGTCTATTGTCGGGCTGCAATTCTGATTTGATTTTCGTTGTTTTATCACCGGATCGCCTGGAGCAGAGCCGGGCATTGTTTCAATCCATCAGCAGAGAAGGCATGGAATTGCCGATTATCGTGGTCCCCGAGGCATGTGAGCCCGATGATATGCTGTCATTGCTAGATCTTGGCGTGGCAGACTTCATCACCCCGCCACTCAAAGCGATCGACATCCTCCCGCGTCTATGGCGTCTGTTGGAGCACAAACAGCAAACACAGATCCTGACACATAAACTCAAAGAAAAGCTGGGGTTAAAACAAATGGTCGGGGAGAGCCCCACCTTTCTTGATGAAACAAAAAAGATTCCAGTAGTGGCCAGGTGCGATACGAGCGTGCTAATTTCTGGAGAAACCGGTACGGGTAAAGAGATGTGCGCGCGAGCGATCCATTATCTCAGCCCCCGGGCAAATAAGCCCTTTGTTCCCTTCAATTGTGGGGCTATCCCCACCGACTTGTTGGAAAATGAGTTGTTTGGCCACGCGCAAGGGGCATTCACCGGTGCCGCCACCGCACAACCGGGATTGATCCGTGAGGCTGACGCCGGCACCTTATTTTTGGATGATGTCGACTGTCTTCCTTCCATGTCCCAGGTCAAGCTTTTGCGCTTCCTTCAAGAAAAAGAATACCGGCAGCTTGGTTCCGTTAAGATTCATCAAGCCGATGTGCGCGTCATCGCTGCAACAAACACCAACCTGGAGGCGGCTGTCGAAAAAGGTAGGCTGCGCCAGGATCTCTACTATCGTTTGAATGTCATACCCCTTAAGTTGCCACCCCTTCGTGACCGGCAGGAAGACATACCGTTGATAGCCCGCCACTTTTTAAAGAAATATGCAATAGAGTTTGACAAACAATTAACCGGTTTCACCCCCGAAGCCCTAAAGACATTGATGTTTTATGACTGGCCAGGCAACGTGCGGGAACTTGAGCATGTGGTTGAGAGAGCTGTCCTTTTCTGCGACCAGAAAGTCATCAGAGAAAATGACATCTCTTTACCGGATAATAAATCCATGAAATGCAAAGTGTCATTCAAGCAAGCCAAAGCCGAAGTTGTTAGCCGATTTGAAAAAGATTACATTTCTAAACTCCTGCATACCCATCAAGGTAACATCACCAAAGCGGCCCAGTCTGCCCAAAAAAACCGGCGTGCCTTTTGGGAACTCATCCGCAAGCATCAAATCGACGTGCAAACCTTCAAACGCGGACCTTAGTTGAGCGATTGTTGAGGTTGCCGCAAATACAAGGAAGATGTTTTTTCGCTATAGTCGCCTATGCGGGACGGCA
>JASFFJ010000208.1:0-10764 GCA_050124355.1 Desulfobacterales bacterium
TCCCGTGAAAGCTTCACTCTCTGGGCTTCACCACCGGACAAGGTCGTCGCCGGCTGACCGACTTGAATATATCCCAAACCCACATCCACCAATGTCTGCAGCTTTTGTCTGATTTTTGTAATGCGCGAGAAAAAATCAGCGGCCTGGTTGACGGTCATCTCGAGAATTTCCTTGATATTTTTGCCTTTGTATCGAATCTCAAGGGTCTCCCGGTTATAGCGATTGCCATGGCAAACATCGCAGGCCACATAGACATCCGGTAAAAAGTGCATTTCGATTTTAATGATGCCGTCGCCCCGGCAGGCTTCACATCGACCGCCTTTGACATTGAAACTGAAACGACCGGGTTTATACCCCCGCATGCGTGCTTCCGGCGTGCGCGAAAAAAGATCTCTGATGTTTGAAAACAGACCGGTATATGTTCCGGGGTTGGAGCGTGGCGTTCTGCCAATCGGTGACTGGTCGATATTGATGACCTTGTCAACGTGTTCCATTCCCAGTACACGGCGGTGGGCGCCGGCCGGGATTCTGGTATGACGGAGTTTCTGAACCAGCGCGGGATACAGCGTTTCAATGAGGAGTGAAGATTTTCCCGATCCGGATACGCCGGTGATGCAGATAAAGCAGCCCAAGGGAAAGGCAACGTCGATATTTTTTAAATTGTTATGGGTGGCCCCCTCCACAATGAGTTGCGGTGTGTGGTTGAATCGTCGGCGGGAGGGAATCGGGATCGATTTACGGCCGGACAGATAGCGACCCGTCAGGGAAGATTGATGGGTCAGCAATTTTTCAGGCAAGCCGGCAAAGACGACCCGGCCACCATTGACCCCCGCGCCAGGGCCCATGTCGATAACGTAGTCAGCGCTGCGAATGGTCTCTTCATCGTGTTCGACCACCAGGACCGTATTGCCGAGATCGCGCATGGTCAAAAGTGTTTTTAACAATTTCTGATTGTCTTTTTGATGAAGACCGATACTGGGTTCGTCGAGCACGTAAAGCACGCCGGTTAATTTGGAACCAATCTGGGTCGCCAGGCGTATGCGTTGGCTTTCGCCACCGGACAGCGATTGCGCGGATCGATCCAGGGTCAGGTAGGACAAACCGACACTTTGCAGAAAACCAAGCCGTTCGACGATTTCTTTGAGGATCCGACGGGCAATGATCTGCTGTTTGCTCTCCAGTTTCAGATCCAGAAAAAAATCCCTGATTTTGGCTACTGATAAGGCTGTGATTTCGGATATATTCAGATCGCCTATTTTTACGGATCGACTGGCACGGTTTAACTTTGTGCCGTTGCATTCCGAGCAAGGGCGAAAGTTCATGTATTGCTTAATTTCTTGTCGAATATAATTTGAATCTGTTTCCCGGTAGCGTCGCTTCAGATTTGGGATGACGCCTTCAAACGGCTTTTGGTAGGTATAGCGACGGTGGTTGCGTTCAACATAGAAGTTAACCATCTCTGCACCCGAACCGTATAGGATGACCTTTTGAAATGCGGTTGAAAGTTCTTCGAATGGCGTATAAATATCGGTACCGTAATGCTTGGTCAGCGCATCGAGAAATTCGATAAAATGCATGCTGTTTCTTTTGGCCCAGACACTGACGGCACCTTCCCGCAAGGAGAGTTTCGGATTTGGCACAATCAGTTCCGGCGCAAGCTCGGTGGTCGTTCCCAGGCCATCGCAGATTCTGCAGGCGCCCTGGGGCGAGTTGAAAGAGAAACTGGCCGGTGTAAATTCCGGATAACTGATATCGCAATTTATACAGGCTGATTTTTCGCTGAATAGAATGGTTTCCTTACCCGGTATGTACACCGAGGCGATTCCGCCCGATTGCGCCAGCGCCAGCTCCAGTGAATCGGCGAGCCGTTTTCGGATGTTTGCTTTGACGATCAAACGGTCCACCACAACATCGATGTCATGTTTTTTTGTTTTAGCGAGGTTGCCGACCTCTTCAATTTCAAGAATCTTACCTGCCACGCGGACCCGGGCAAATCCCTCTTTTTTCAGTTTTCTGAAAAGCTTCTGATGGCTTCCTTTTTGACCACTGACTAGGGGCGCCAGAATCATTACCCGGGTATCGTCGGCCAGAGACATAACGCTGTCCACAATTTGATCAATGGATTGCGACGTAATGGGTTGGCCGCACCGGTAGCAATGGGGGATGCCGACCCTGGCCAGAAGCAGGCGCAGGTAGTCATAAATTTCTGTTACCGTACCGACCGTTGAACGCGGATTGTGGCTCGATGTTTTTTGCTCGATTGCAATAGCGGGTGATAGACCCTCGATCAGATCTACATCGGGCTTGTCCATCCGTTCCAGAAATTGCCGAGCGTAGGTGGAGAGCGATTCCACATACCGGCGTTGACCCTCGGCATAGAGGGTATCAAACGCCAGAGTGGATTTTCCTGATCCGGACAACCCGGTGATGACAACCAGTTTATTGCGTGGCAGTACTAGATCAATGTTTTTTAGATTGTGCTGCCGGGCGCCCTGTATGGTAATTTTTTCGGAACTCATATCTTTACTTTTTTCTAAATTTTTAAAAATTAAAGAGAATGAAAGATAATCCAAGTTTTGGTAAGATGTTCTGAATGTTAACAACTCGCGTGGAATGGCGGATCTGCTTAAAATGTTTAATAAAATCTTCTGATATAAAAAGTTTGTAATTAAGCATAGTTGTCTCTGAGAGATTAAAAATTTATATAATTACAACTAGATATAAATTGTCTAAAATGCGCTTGGAGTGATCCTCAAAATCGGGTTTTTCAGGTTTGACACTCTCGGCGGGATACCATAAAAAAATGTTTAGTTACATCAGATGTGTGCTTAATCTAACGTAAACCTTCCCAGCCCTATTACTGCAATAGTTTTTGCCAATTGGTCACGTAATTTCGACGTGTTAAATGTGTCGGGCATGGTCACAACTTGGGCCATTAAATCTCTCGCAGAGCCCACCGAACAACGCAGAGATAAGTGATAAAAATCTGTGCGCTCTGAAAGATATAGAGAGGATGCTTACGATTAAGCAAATTTCTGATTTCCGAAAATATAAATCAATCCTGAATGGTTTTTTTATCGATAGCAAATTCTGAATATTATAATTTATGGAAACTGTCTGGAAAAGTGTAAAATCAACGCTCAAGCGACGTGTCCCTTCTCACAGTTTTAATATGTGGATAGAGCCGTTGAAGGTAACTCAAATTGACGAGAGCAACTGGGTTGCCTCTTGTCCGAACTTCTTCTCGAAGAAGCGGGTTGAGGGCCTCTACGGCACGATGATAAAAAAAGCTTTACAGCACGCAGTCGGACAGGATTGTCAGATATCATTTATAATTTCGAACAAGAACGGCCGTCCAGAAAATAAAACCGAGCATCAATTCCAGCTACCACTACCTATTGAAAAATTACGTCCGCAAAACGGGCGTTTATTTCGAAAGGATTTCACCTTCGATAGCTTTGTTGTTGGTGGTAACAACGATTTTGCATACTCAGCATCCTTTGCATTGGCGTCTCGAAAAGATTCCCAGCGCAATGGATTATTTTTACTATCAAAGACCGGCCTGGGAAAAAGTCACCTCTCCCAGGCGATCGGCAATTATATTTTATCGACCAGCCCCAATGATCGTGTTTACTATATCACCGCTGAAGATTTCAGTAATGAAATGGTTCAAGCTTATCGGCATGATGCCATAGAAAAGTTCAAAGCAAAATATAGAAGCCAGTGCGATGTGCTGCTACTGGAAGATGTTCATCATCTCAGTGGTAAAGCGCGTACCCAGATAGAACTGGCATTGACGCTCGATTCACTTTTCGAAGCCGGTAAGCGCATCATTTGTTCCAGTTGTTATTTACCGGCCGATATTCCCAAGCTCAATGATAAATTGAGATCACGTTTGTCATGCGGACTTATTTCAACCATAGATCCGCCCAGTTTTAGAACCCGGGTGAGAATCTTGCAGAGAAAAGCGCGGCTGAACAGCTATCATTTTCCTGAAGATATCCTGGATTATTTGGCCGCAGAACTCACCGATGATGTCCGCCAGCTTGAAAGTGGACTCAACGGAGTTGCCGCCAAATCATCGCTTCTGGGAATGCCCATCAACCTCAACCTGGCTGAAAGTGTCGTTAAGAACATTGTTAGAGATCGTAAACGAATCACCATCGAGGCCATCAAAAAACTCGTGTGCACGTATTACGATGTTTCCCTTAAAGATGTTATGTCACGTTCCCGCAAACAAACTCTTGTCAGGCCCAGACAGATGGCCATGTACCTGGCACGCAACTATACAGACTCACCCTTGCAGAGCATCGGGAAATCGTTTAACCGCTACCATGCCACTGTGCTGCATTCTATTAATTGTATCGAGCGAGGAATCAAACAAAACAGCTCGATAAAAAAGCAGGTTGGCTTTTTTCGCCAAAAGCTGGAATCCGGAAAATTTTAGGCATTCGTTACACTTCCAATAGCCCCAGCATTTCCCCATGAATCAGTCCGTTGGTGGCCAGAATCTCCGGCTGCTCCACCGTGTAAGGGCGATCCGCAAACGTTGTTACCCGCCCACCGGCTTCAGCAACCATCAGGGCGCCGGCGGCAGAGTCCCACGGATTCAGGCGTTGTTCCCAGAATCCCTCGAAACGGCCGCAGGCGACATAGCATAGGTCGAGCGCGGCCGAACCGAGTCTGCGCATCCCCTGGGTCGCTTTGAGGCAACTGGCGTAACGGACCATCACCGAATCGAAGATCTCCTGGACATCATAAGGAAAACCTGTAACCAGCAAGCTATCGGCGATGGTCCGGGTTGAAGACACCCGAATCGGTTGCCCGTTGCATTCAGCCCCCTGACCGTTGACGGCAGCATAAAGCTCATCGTTTACCGGATCCAATATAACCCCGAGAACAAGGGTGTCCCGAACTGCCAGGGCAATTGATATGGAAAAAATCGGAATTTGATGCGCAAAATTTACCGTACCATCCAATGGGTCAACGAACCACTTATATTCGGATGTCCCCGAGACCAAACCATACTCTTCGCCCAGAATGGCATGGTTGGGAAATTTGGCCTGAATGGTGGATACGATCGCTTTTTCAGATTCGGTATCGGCTTCGGTAACGATTTCGGCAGCCGCTTTTTTGCGGATGCGGGATATGTTGCCGAATCGTGATCGTAGTATTTCTGCACTTTTACGGGCTGCTTCAATTGCCGTTTGTTTGAATGTTGCGAGATCCATAATCGGTGACCTTTCATTCTATTCTTTTTTCCATTTCAACAATCAAGGGTAGCAGTGTTGCTTTCGAGCGAGCCGAAATGGCAATGCCCTTAAGCTTTCGGCTGAGTTGGACCCGAGACTGCGAACTGACTCTGTCCATTTTGTTTAACGCCCGAATGGTGGGCGTGTGTTGCAAATTAAGGTCGGCCAGAATATTTTCGACGGATTTAATTTGTTCCTCATACCGGGGATTACTAATATCGATGATATGCAAGAGCAAGTCGGCATCCTCTAGTTCTTCCAAGGTCGCACGAAAAGCAACCATCAGATCATGGGGTAGATCTTTTATGAATCCGACCGTATCGGTGATAATGACTTCAATATCTCTGGGAAATCGCAGCCGCCGACTGGCCGGATCCAGCGTGGCAAAAAGGCGGCTTTCGGCCGTCACCTTGCTCTTGGTCAGGGTATTGAGTAATGTCGACTTGCCTGCGTTGGTATATCCAATGATGGAAATAACCCGAAGCTCTTTTTTGTGACGTTTGGCCTTTTGTTGCTGCCGTTGTTTTATGACCGAAGATAAGGCTTTTTCCAAACCCGCGATTCTCTCACGGACCCTGCGCCGATTAATTTCCAGCTTTGTCTCGCCGGGACCGCGTCCGCCGATACCACCGGTCAAGCGAGACATGGCCGTGTTTTTCACCACCAGACGGGGCAACAAATACTTTAATTGGGCCAGCTCAACCTGCAGCTTGCCTTCCCGGGTTTGGGCGCGCTGGGCAAAGATATCCAGTATCAGCTGAGTGCGATCAATTACTTTTAATTCTATTTTATCAGTAATCGATTTTATCTGGGAAGGATTCAATTCCTGATCAAAAATAATGACCGTTGCAGCCTCTTGAAGGGCAGAAATAGCCAGATCTTGAAGCTTGCCGGGCCCAATCAACAGGCGGGAATCTGATTTTTTGCGCTGCTGAGTAACGGTTCCAGCAATTTCCAGACCACTGGATCGGGCAAGATCCACGAGTTCCGCCAGTGATTCATTGGCCTGACGTTTTGTCGCGGACGATGCGCTGACCAGAAGAACCCGTTCAGTGTTCGAAGCGGCATCATATCCGGAATTGACCCGGGCAAGTTCGTCTTCAAGTGCCTGAATACGGTTCAGGCAGTCGATGTCCAAATTGCCCGGATTCAACGGCGGTAAAAGTTGATATGGCTTTTTGCGGGATTCCCTGGGCATGATGTGGGCGACATGAATTTTCTGGGGCAGCCCTTCTGGGTTGCTTGAAATAACTGCCATCATATCCAGCCGCAGCAATGCCAGGTCGGTCAGATCATCTTTTGACAGGGTCTCAGGGGTCAAATGGGTATGGATGCAACGCAGACCTTTTAAGCGGCCCGGGGCGGCTCGATAATCACCCATATTTGGAATAACGATTTTTTTATTGTCTCCTACGATCACAGAGCAGACTTTGCCGCGACGGTTTACCAAAATGCCGATCTGGCGGCGAATTTCCCGCGATAGTCGGCAAATTTCGCGGGTCAGTTCGAGTGTAAGTAGAAATTCCGGTGGGATACGACGGCGGTAAAGATTTCCAAGCCGTTTGATTTGATTTGGCTTTAGACCAGCTGTATTTCCGTATGTTTTTTTCAAGAAGGAGAACTTGGATTCAGTTCATGTTTTCAGTTGCCGGCCGTCACTTCGTCAGCGGCCGGATTTTCAAATCGAGTGTAGGAATTCAGAAAAGTTAAAAACACATCTCCGGTCGGGCCGTTGCGCTGTTTGGCCAGCAGGATTTCGGCGGTCCCCCGGTTCGGGTTATCTTCTTCTTTATTGTAAACTTCGTCCCGATATATGAAGGCCACCACGTCTGCATCCTGTTCCAAGGCGCCGGATTCCCTTAAGTCTGAAAGTCGGGGTCTTTTGTCGGTACGCTGTTCGAGCATGCGATTGAGCTGTGACAATGCCATTACCGGTAGTTCCAGTTCCTTTGCGAGTGCTTTCAGGGCCCTGGATATTTCAGAAATTTCAAGATCTCGTCGTTCGGCACCGACCCGTCCCTGCATCAGTTGCAAATAATCGATGATGACGAGTCCTAAATTTTTGTCCATTTTTAGACGCCGGGCTTTGGCACGGATTTCCATGGCCGTCATGCTTGGAGAATCATCGATGTAGATAGGAGATGCCGATAATATGTCGGCGGCGTCGGTGAGTCGATGCCAATCCTCCATACTAAAAAAACCGCCTCTTAAACGGGTGGAGTCGATACGAGCTTCTGCGCATAGCATCCGCATCGACAGCTGTTCCTTGGACATTTCTAAAGAAAATATGGCCACCGGTATATTGGCTTCTATGGCCGCGTTTCGGGCGATGTTCAGTGCCAGGGCGGTTTTTCCCATACTAGGTCGGGCGGCGAGAATAATGAGGTCGGAATTTTGTAATCCTGAGGTTAGCGTGTCTAATTGATTGAAGCCCGTGGGAATACCAGTTACCAAACTTCGATTGCCTTGCTTTTCTTCCAAGGTCTCAATATTGCCGAGAATGATTTTACTCAAGGGGTAAAAGGATTGCCGGGCTTTTTTTTCGGAGATTTCGAAAATAGCCGTTTCCGCAAAGTCGATCACATCGTCGGTATTTCCCCGGTCTTCAAAACATCGTTTAACGATGGCATTTGCCTTTTCGATCAGTCGTCGCAACGACGCTTTGTCGTGGACAATCCTGGCATAATGTTCTGCATTGACCGCAAGGGGAACTGCATCCACCAGCCTGGCAAGATAGCTGGCACCGCCGATGTCTTCCAGATGCCCTTTTTCTTTTAATTTATTGGCAAGGGTGACAAGGTCGATTGGTTCCGCTTTATCAAACAACTCAATAACGGCGGCATAGATTATTTGATGGGCGGTGCGGTAAAAATCTTGCGGGGAAAGTATTTCAATAACGTCCAGCAGGGTAGTGTTGTCGATCAAGATAGCACTGATGATGGATTCCTCCGCGTCGATATTTTGCGGCGGCAGCGCATACTGGGTGAGATCTTTTTGCTGTTTCGTTTGATGGTCGGGCATGTGAAGTACTTAACCGTCGATGGTTTCGATTGAAATGAATTCCGAAATACCGATTTACTCAGGCAATACTTCGACCGTTATTTCGGGTTCAACTTCATTGTACACCCGGATGGGTACCTTAAAACTACCAACGGTTTTAAGCGGTTCTTTGAGAAGTATCATTCTTTTTTCAACCACAATATCCTGCGCAGCCAGAGCGTCAATAATATCTCTTGCCGTAACCGATCCATATAGACGATCTTCCTCACTGACTTTGGCGGACACCTGGCAGACAACATCTTCAAGTTTTTGAGCCATTTCTTTGGCCAATGTACGTTCTTTGGCAATCTGGATTTCAAATTTGGCCCGCTCGTTTTCCATTTTGCGACGATTTTGCGGAGTGGCCAAGACGGCCTTTTCCTGGGGTAGCAGGTAATTTCGAGCATAGCCGTCAGCCACCCGAACTTCACTACCGATAATTCCCAGGGAGTTAATTGTTTCTTTTAAAATTACTTTGATCATCAGATCCTCCGTCACTAGGTCTATCCTGTTTGTTTGGCCAATTTCCGAAAATTAAACCACATGTCAAAAAAACCAAGCCCGATCACCGCCAGCAATACCAGCTGCTGAACGGCCACAAGCGTGTAAAGAAAAATTCGAATCATCCGTGGAAAATTTTTTTTATTGAAATAATACGATACGATGGCAATACCCTGGAAAAAATATACGGACATTAAAATTAACAGACCGTTTAACCCAATTATCTTGATCGCTTCGTTGGGAAAGAACAATGTCAGGCCACAGCCGATAACTCCCCATACCAGGTATTCAGGCGCCTGCCATAGGTTCAAGGGCCCAAAATCAGGATAAAAAAGTGACCGCCGCATCAACACCGGTTTGGCAAGCAGAATACTGGTCCAGGCAACAAACAGGGTTGAAACAGATACCAACGCAGGAATAATTCTCACCAGGGCCGCATGGATTTTATCCAGCGAGTTGGAAATCATCTGGATATTTTCTTCCGACATCCCCATATTTTGGTATAACACCATCGTGAGCTCCAGATTTTTCGCAACATAGTTGGAGACAATGGTGTAAATACTCTCACCGGACAGCAGACTGAACAAAAACAGGACGACCAATCCCGCAAGCAATGCACTGCCGCAGGCATAGAGCATCGTTTTCTCGATCGATACATTCAACTCGATCATCTCACCTAAAATAAAACCGATTAGAAGCAGCCCGGCAAAGAACAAGACATCGAGAGACACATCACCGATAAGTGCAATCATGATTACACTTGAGATGATGGGAATCGTCGCACCTGTATTTCTACCCAGTTTTAACCGATAGAAGAGAACGGGCAAGGGAATAAACAGAGCGCCCACAAACCCGACAATCGGGATAAGAACCGAAATGAAAAATATCAGGCTTGTGATTAAAACACCATTGACGATATCCTTTACCATTTCCCTTACAATAGAGATGAGAGGTTGAAGGAATTCCCCTTTTTTACCAGCCAGCTGTAGCGTTTAACGCAGATCAATGGAGCCAACGTAGGGCAAAAAGGCAATCGTTCTGGCCCGTTTGATCTCGTGGGTAAGGGTTCGCTGGTGCTTTGCACAACATCCGGACAATCTTCGGGGGATAATTTTGCCACGCTCCGTGATAAAATATCTCAGAGACTTGGGATCTTTGTAATTAATTTCAAGACTCGTATCTGCACAAAACCGGCAAACTTTCCGGCGATGATAGACTCTTCTTTTTTTTCTCTGTCTGTTATCTCTTCTCGTGTTTCTTGAAGGAGCGACCATTTTTTATGCCTCCTCTTTTGTTGATGTTGGGGCTTTGTCGGCTGATGCGTCGTCAGTCTCAAGAGAGGGCAGATCTTCATCAGGTTTGGTTTTTTCTTCTGCCGGCGCTAATTCTTTTTCCGGTTCATCATCTGGCGCATTGTCAAGATCGTTTGCATTTTTCGCCGCTTGTGCTTCCAATTCTGCCTTTTCTGCTGCCGCTGCTTCGGTTGCCTCCTTTTCTGCTTTGATTTTTTCCAAGTCGGCATTCCCATTCAACAAGACAGTCATATATTTTAGGGCACGATCGTCTATTCGGCAGAAACGTTCGATTTCATTGACCAAGGATGTCAGGCCGCAGTAGTCAAATCGCACGTAATAGCCACGTCCTTTTTTCTTGATGTTATAAGCAAGTTTTCTTTCGCCCCATTGATCGGTGAGGACCAAGAACCCTTCCAACTGGCTGATAAGTTCCTCGACCCTGCTGATTAGCGGCTCACGCTGATCCTGAGAAAGCTCAGGATCAATGATTACAAATGTTTCGTACCTTCGCATTTATCCTCCTTTCGGCTGTTAAGCCCCGGATTGGTCCGGAGCAAGGATTGGATATGTTAAATAGAAAAATGTCCCAATGGGACAGTTAAAACGGATCCTATAGCATTTTCAAAAGTCACCTGTCAAGACGATTGTCGCTTAAAAAAGGCCGGCTTTTTAAATCA
>JASFFJ010000209.1:0-10733 GCA_050124355.1 Desulfobacterales bacterium
GATGAATGCCGCTGACAGTATGCCGATGAACATCCTATTTAAATTAGATCGCATTTTTTGCCTCCTTTTTAGTTGAATGGTTTTTATTCCAATTCGCCGTAGCTGTTAAAATGTTTCTTCGATCCGGAAAACACATACCTAATAATCTAATTAATTACAATTAAAATTAATTTGGGAAAGGGTTTACCCATAAATATTGAAATACTCCTGGATGCCGGATCAAGTCCGGCATGACGGTGGAAAGACTTAATTGATAAGAGGAGATGCGTTTCGATTTACTTGATGCCCAGTTAAGTCGACACGGCGATCGATGCTCCAGGCTTATCGAGGATAATAGATGGTTGCGTGTTTAGACGATCCTTGCCTGAAATTGGTTGCGTTCTAACCTTGGGTGCAATGAACTGAAGGAAGGCTGCAACAACATCCGGATCAAATTGGGTGCCGGAACCATCCTTGATGAAAACCACCACATCTTCCAGCGGCATTCCGCTGCGGTATGGCCGGTCCATGCGCAGGGCGTCGAATACATCGGCAACCGCAATGATCCGGGCGCAGGGATCGATTTCGCTGCCTGCAAGACCGTATGGATATCCCATCCCATCAAAGCGCTCATGATGCTGCTCAATCAATGGAATAACGTCACTTAATTGTTCCAGGGGTTCTAGAATTCGGGCCCCTTTGGCGGGATGCTCACGAATTTTGGTAAATTCCTCATCGGTTAGTTTGCCGTGTTTGTCGAGGATATGGGTTGGAATTCCAATTTTGCCGATATCATGGAGTAACCCACCGATCTGAAGTCTCTTTTGATCCTGGTCGCCGAGGCCCATTGTCTTGCCGAGTTTGACGGCGGTACGGGTGACTCTTTCAGAGTGTCCGGCTGTCCAGGTGGAATTGGCATCAATGGACCGTGCCAATGTTTTTACGATGCCAAAATTCAACGCACTCAAGCGAGCATTGGCCTCTGATAAAGCCCTCAGGCTCTTTGCCAGGTCTTTGGCCTTTTCCTCCCAGTCAAGGACAATAAAATCATACTCATTGCGAACATCTATCCTGGATTTGCTTGAGTTAATTTCAACACGATTGATCGGCTCACAATATACACTTTGGGTGTCGTCAAAGTTCTTGAATCTAAGTTTCATTTGAGAGACCGGATCGCAATTTTGGATTCTCTCGCCAGCCGCTTTGTTGAGCAGCAAGCCTTTTAATGAAACCTGTACCCTGCGATCATCCAGTTTCCATTCTTTTCCCTCTAAGGAAGCTATAAAAATTTCTAAACCTTTTCTAATCTGATCTTTTTTTTGGTCCTCTTTAAGGACCCCAATGACGCCTGGAGAAACACTTGCCATCATATCCTTTTTAGATAAAAAACCATCGCGTCGCAGACGGGACGTAATTTCTTTGGTCAATTCTGCGATCTGATCGATGGTAAATTGTTGTGTCAGATTTTCGGAATTGGATATCTTGATCCCTACTAAGGTCAACGCAGTGGCTTTCTCAGCTTTTTCCCGGGCCAGCAATTTAAAATAGCGAGTGGAAAATAACCCCGATTCAGGATCATAAAGAGTCCGGTGCATGATTTTTTTTCTGACATAAACGAGACTGATATAGTGATAAAGATTGAACGCCAGAAAGGTAACAAATTGCATGAATAACAGCGTCAGACAGGAAATTCGGATATCATGTGAGCGAAAGTATATACAGGACAGGAAAGTTGCCGCCATCATCACCAGCAGGGTCAGGGTGGATACCAGGAGGCCGCTTCGTCTGCAAATCAGGTAAATGATGCCACTGCAGATCAAACCGAGCAGCAGGTTTTGATAGAGTGGCAAATCAGTTATGAAACGCTGACTGAGCAGCATCACCAATGCATTGGCGATAATGGCCACACCGGGGAAAATTCCCAAAACGGTATCATACTCATCGTGAATGATTGGATCGGTGGCACCAATCAGGACAATTTTGTTTTTGAAATCAAGAGGATTAATTTGGTTTTCAAAAACTTTGTGGGCAGGTACGATTCTAAAATTTTTATGATAAACCACGTAATTAAGCGGGATCAAACCGTTTTTCAGCTTGATTTCCATTTGCTCTCCCAGGCGTATTTCATCTTTCGACAATTTAATTTGTCGGTTAATATCTATGCCGAGATAGGCCTGGAGAATTTCGAACTCCATGGGGATAAGCTTGGGAAGATTGACATCCTGGATGGTTGGTATCAGAGAACGAACCTTACCGCCTTCTATGGGCCTGTTTACAAATCCGGTGGATTTTAATGCCGTTTCAAACTCGGGCGCCGGTTTCATGATCCCATCGGGCTGAACTACGCTGGCCGCGATGATGTGGGGATGAGACTTCAAGGCGGCAATGAGCGCCTGGTCCTCGGCGGGCTCCGATTCTCCGGAGAAGACAATATCCAGCCCGATTGTCTTGGGGCTGCAGGCGGAAATTTTGCGAATCATTTCCGCCGTTGTGCTTCGAAGCCAGGGCCATTTTAGATTCAAATGCTGCCGCGATGCCTGGTCAATGGCCACGATGGTGATAATGTCTTTTTCTTTCGGCTCCTGGGGAAACAACCAAAAGGAATGCGATTTGATAATGTCATCCAGCGAACGAACAGCCTTATGCAGCAGTAGATTTCCGACAAGGAAATACCAGACGATGAGTACGCCCTAGATCCCAAACTGACAGAGCACCTCTTTTTGTTTAAAAAACGTTTTCATTGGCTCAGCCTGACCAGCAGGGGTTATTAAATTCATAGGTTTTTTTTATTCCTCGTGCATTCTTCTATAGGCTGTTCCCGGAAATCAGCGTCCTCTCGGCCTTCCAAGTTGTGTCGCAATTGTCAAAATTGCGTATGCAAGTGTTTACGTCATTCCGGGCTTGACCCGGAATCCATTTTTTTCAATCCATTGCGAAACTGGTTGCCGGATCCGTCATCCTGGTCCCGGATCAAGTCCGGGATGACGGATCCGGGACCGGCATGACACAAGGAATAATCGTCTCCTACAAATCAGCGATCACCATTGTCAATGTGGTCCAATTTGATGATGCGGCCGTTTCTCGTGATGGCCAACGCCTTTGTTTTGCCTTCATGCCGGAGTTGCAGATCGCTTGATTTGCTGAACGTATCGGAATCGCTTTCCGCAATCAATACGACATCGGCGTTGATTTCCGACCACTTTTTCCCGGCGATGTCTGCGTTTATTGCGTAGGAAGTCCCTCCATTGTGATCCTCCGGGCAGTTAAAAATCTCGTGATTTGCACCGTATGCCTTGAGATCCTCATAGGACAGGGTGAACGCATGGGCTTCTTCCGTGATGCTGAGTTCCAGAGCCGCATGAGCCAACTTTGATTGCCAATCTGCATTTTTCATGGCGAGATCATAACCCTTTTTTATTTGTTCCGGCTCAAGTTCCCCCAAGGTTATTGGCAAAGCTGCTTTTTCAGAAACATAATTCATGACCGCGTATCGCAATCCTTTTAAATTCTCAGCACAAACGGTTTCCCCTGCATTGCTAATATATTTGGTATAGGAGACGACGGCAATACTTGAAATAATCATAAGAACGGCTACCGCAACAGCGATTTCCATTATCGTAAAACCTTTGATTGCATTAAAGTGAAATTTTCTCATGGTCTCTCTCTTTTCTTCTACGCTGTTATTTTTATTTTCCTGACCCAGGGCAAGGTTTCGTGTCTTTAGGTTGTAATTACTATCGGTACAAAAAGAGAAATCTTTATGTGACCCAACCGGAGCATGAAATTCGTCCTTTCATCATACCTATCTACTGCTGTCTAATACGGGCCGGCGATTTGACGAAGGGCGGTGATATTATAAAGGAGGAGAATTGGTAGACGGAGGGCGAGATAGCCATGCATCGGTCTGCCGCGAGTGAAACTTCCTGAGGTCAAATATCGAACTGCAGAACCGTGGCAGATACCTTGATTTTCCTGATTCGGGATCGAAGGTTTCGATCTGGTCGGTGATGACCTTGTAAAATTCTTCCTACTTACAGCGCCTGATCAGCAGGTATTGCCAAAACGCGAGGTATGCGGACATGATCCGGCTGTTCTAAAATGAAGCGAACGACGCGGGCAATATCTTCGGGCTGCAGGGGATTGGGGATGTCGAATTGAGCTGCGGGAAATTCATCCCAATCCCTGAAGATCTCGGTTTGGACCAGCCCCGGTTCAATACATGCCACGGCGATGTTTGTTTTGGCAAGTTCCATGCGAAATCCTTCCGTCAGGGCTTCAATAGCAAATTTTGTGCCGGCATAGGCCCCGCCGGTGGGACGGACTTTTGTTCCGACAATGCTGGAGGTGTTCAAAAGGAATCCCGAATTTTCGGATTTGAAATGCTTTAAAGCAACATGCGCCATGCGATATGCCGCTTCGACGTTGACTCTGACCATATGGCAAACTTCGTCGATATCGATGTCTTCAATGGTTCCCATGACCACCGTGCCGGCATTATTGAAGACGATGTCACAATGCCCAAAGCTTTGCACAGCCATTTGAATCAGGTTTTTCGGCAAAGCGGGTTCTGTGATATCTCCCGGCAGAATTTCGGCAGCGGTCAATTCTCTTTTTAGCATAACAAGACGATCTTCTCTGCGTCCTGTAAGAACGAGCTTTACGCCGGCCTCATTTAAGTTGCGGGCAACTGCTGCACCGATTCCGCTGCTGGCGCCCGTGATAATCGCCACCTTGTTTGTCAATTCCATAACTTTCCTCCTTTCCGATATCGCAAAGCGGTTGAGCATTGGATTCGTTGGGTGTGCGTCTCAAGATATGCTAATTTGTAGAAAAAGTAGGAATTTGTAATTTAGTGTGCGACAGTCGAATTTACCCATTTGTTGCAACGTTGGGGTTTTATTTACGCATTCGGTCCCAGCGCAACAACTCCCCCATCGACTAAAATTGTTTGTCCCGTTGACGCATTGGCATCGGCTGCCAGAAACACGGCGGCATCAGCGATGTCTTCGGCAACGATGGAACGGCCGAGACGGGTTTTTCTTTTCAATTGCTCGAGCACTTCCGGCGTCCAATTCACAAACCCCGTATCGACAAAACCGGGTGCAATGGCATTCACCCGGATCTCCGGGGCCAATGCCCGGGCCAGGGATTTGGTAATGGATGCCAGGGCGGCTTTGGCGGCGCAGTAAATGATGGAACTTCCCATGGCGGTGTAGGCCGCTGCCGATGTAATGTTGATAACGGCGCCGGCACCGTTTTTTCTGAGATGGGGGACTGCCGCCCGGGTGCAATAAATCGGGGCCTTGACGGTGACCGACCAGGTGTTTTCCAAAATTTCCTCGCTGAGCGCCTCCAGCTCGTCGTGGGGGATAAAGCGTGTCCAACCGGCATTGTTGATCAGTATATCCAGGCGATTGAAACGTGCAACTGCTCGATCAATCAACTGCCGCGCCTGACGATCCCGGGAAACATCGGCCTGGATCTCGATTGCCTGCCCACCCATAGCGTCAATCAAATTAACGACGTCTTTGGCACGGTCTTTTGACGTTGAATAGTTGACAATCACGGCCGCCCCTTCACGGGCAAATTGAAGGCACATGGCTCGCCCGATACCGGTCGCACCGCCGGTTACCAAAACGACTTTATCTTTGAATTTCATTCGACAGCCTCCTTTTCTGGATTCCGGCTCTCCGCTCCGCTGCGGCCGGAATGACGAGTTTAGTTGCTGAGCTAATAACCAAATGAAGCCGCAATTCCTTGGATACGAGTTATCCGGTTTTTTTTAACCCAGAACGTTGAACCCTGAACCACTCAACTTTTTTCCATGAAAAGGTGATTTCAGAATTTGGAAATCAGATTCCCATTGCCGTCAAACTTCATCGGGCCGGGTTTGCCATTGACGCTGAGGCCCTTCTTTTTTTCAACATCCGGAAGCATGGCCTCGGAGACATACATTTCTTCAAGCCTGAGGGTGTCCAAGATATGGACAATTCTGGCGTTTTGGGATTCTACTGGACCGATGGTGTCCAGGGCGGTCGCAATCGCCTCCCGGTCGCTGTCGTAATAGGGCGGAATTCTTACAGCTTCCGGGCATGAAGATGTCATCGCGTTCATATAGGTCGCCCGGAGGTCAATTTTATCTACCAGACGTTTGGTGGTAAAATCGGCATTGCCGATGGCCGTGGCGTTGCCGCCGGAATCGGATGTTAAATCACGCACAAACACGCGCATGATGTTGTTTTTAGTCGAAGGGTGATGGTAGGGGATCGCGCTGCGGCCGATGACATTCTGGTCCATACCTGTGCCGCTGATTTCTTTGCCCATACGGTCGACGATGAGCAGATCAATCGGAGTTAGCGGGATTCGCGGAAACAGTCGTTTGGCTTTTCTCAGCAGTTGATGTTCCACGGTCTCAATCTCAGCGGCCGGAACGGCACGAATGATTTGAGTTTCATCCCGTTGATTCTCCACGATGGCAACACCAAAGGCGACCGGGCAGCGTTTCATGATTTCTCTTGCCACCGACAAAAATACCGGATAGTGACCCCGTCGGACAATGACTTTATGATAATGGTCCGCGCCTTTTTGCTTACCCAATCCGATGGCCATCATCTTCATCAAACCGCTTTCGAATTTGCCCTTGAAATCCGTATGGGGTTTTACCCGGTTAACCACGATGATATGATCGGCCTTGGAAGCATTGCGATCCAGAAAAACAGGAATACCTTCGGATGTGGACCCAACCTGAACGACGCTCAGCGATGATTTGACGGGTACGCCCATGGCCTTTTTGGTGATTCCGTAATGCGCCAGAATTTTTTTCTGGCCTTCGGGAGTGGCACCGCCGTGACTTCCCATCGCCGGTATAATAAAAGGTTTGGCACCGATTTTTTTCAGTTCCCGGACAATTTCACCTATGATGACGGCCAAATTTGCGATGCCACGGCTGCCGGCCGTAATCGCCACGGTATCCCCCTTTGCGATGACTTTTTGGGGTTGAATTCCGGCCAGCTCACTGCAGACCTTTGCCGGAATATCCTGGATGGGGTTGGTCTTGAAATGCTGTTTTATGGGGACCATTCTGGGGTATTTCATGAATTGTGTTCTCCTTTTCCGTTATGGATTTGCTGGAATCGAGGGGTTTTTTTCTTGCGTTAACCGGATAATATTCTTATATGTTTCTTTCTGAAAATTCAACATGGAAAAAAATGGAATAATGAAATGGTGGAAAGATGGAATATTGGGTATGAAAAGCGGGTGGTGTCTTGGTCCTTACCTTGTGTGAAACTACATGGAATGACGATTGTCGATTGACGAATTGTGGATGTCGCTCTCCGAGGCGTAGGCGCTACAATCCCTGCGATCCCGCTTCCAGCCCGTAGGCTTCATGGGCTTACAGGCCGGAGGGGAGGCTTCGCTCTTCGCTTTAAAAAATATAAAATAGAAAGAATTCCTTGATAAAATAACTTTGGGGTTTGATATTGAAAGCGCTGGTATTAGAAGAATACAACCGTTTCGTCTACAAAGACGTTTCTGAACCGGTCATAGGAACAACTGACGTCATGGTCAGGGTAAAGGCCTGCGGTATTTGCGGCAGCGACGTGCACGGTATGGACGGCAGCACCGGCAGACGCATTCCTCCCTTGATCATGGGGCATGAAGCCTCAGGAGTTGTCAGCGAGGTGGGATCAGAGGTTAAAACCATCCTACCGGGTGAGCGCGTGACCTTTGACTCCACGGTATACTGCGGCACCTGTTTTTACTGCCGCAGAGGGGATATCAATCTGTGTAACCATCGTCGCGTGCTGGGGGTCTCGTGCGATGAATACAGCCAAAACGGCGCTTTTGCTGAATTGGTTATGGTTCCGCAGCATATTGTCTATCCGCTGCCTGAAAAGGTCAGTTTTGCCCAAGGCGCCATGGTGGAACCTTGCTCCGTCGCCTCCCATGCAGTGTCGCACTCCTCGCCAACTTCTGCTGATACTGCCGTTGTTGTCGGTGCCGGCATTATCGGATTGTTGGTGGTTCAAATCCTGCGGGCTGGGGGGTGTCAACAAATTGTCGCAGTTGATTTGGAACCTGATAAACTCAAGCTGGCCTGCCAGTTTGGCGCTGATGTTGGTCTGAATCCGGACAGAGATGATGTCATCTCCCGCATAAAAAAAATGACGGCCCAAAGAGGGGCTGATGTGGCCTTTGATGCCGTCGGTATTGAAGCGTCATTTAAGACAGCCATCGGCAGTTTGCGTAAAGGCGGCGAGTTAACGTTGATCGGAAATTTATCATCTGATATTAGCCTCCCGCTGCAAACTGTTGTTACCGGTGAATTCACCCTGAACGGTTCGTGCGCCTCCCGGGGAGAATATCCCGCCTGTCTGGATATGATTGCTGCAGGCACATTAAAGGTCGATCCGTTGATTACTGCCGTTGCGCCGCTTGCTGAGGGCGCCAAATGGTTTCGACGGCTATACCGCAATGAGAAGGATTTGCTTAAAGTCATTCTTGAACCCTGATCCGGACAAGCCGGAATTGAATATTGATGATTGAAGATTGAAGAATTGTTGTATCGCTCCGCTCTATCTTTTTTTATAAATTGACCCGTCGCAGACGAACCTTGTCATGCCGGTCCCGGATCGAGTCCAGGATGACGGATCCGGCATCCAGAAACCAGTTGTTTTCTGGATTTCCCGATGTTTTTTCGGGGAATGAAAGTAAAATAAAGACTGATCCTTTGAACCCAGAACCCAATACCCATTAAGAGGCAAAAATGAGTGACAACTTATTTGACCTTTCGGGGAAAGTGGCTATTGTAACCGGAGCCAGCCGGGGACTCGGTCAGTATTTTGGACGCGCTCTCGCAACGGCGGGTGCTGACCTGGTGATTACCAGTCGCAGTCTCGAAACATTGGCCCCGTTTCAAAAAGAAATTGAATCCATGGGTCGCCAGGCGCTGCCTTTGCAGCTGGATGTCCGCGATTTTGACAGTATTCAGCAAATGGTGGAAGCGGCCGGGCGCCATTACAGTCAGATCGATATCCTGGTAAACAATGCCGGATGTAATGTTCGCAAACCCAGCGTTGAGGTAACCTGGGACGATTGGAATCTGGTTTTGGACACCAACTTGCGTGGCACTTTTTTTGTCGCTCAGGCAGTGGCCAAAAAAATGATTCCACGTCGGTATGGCAAAATCATCAACATCGGTTCGGTGACCAGCGTGTTCGGTTATGCAGGGCTGGCACCCTATTGCGCCAGCCGGGGCGGTGTTAAACAGCTGACCATGTCTTTGGCGGATGACTGGGGAAAATTCGGGATCACGGTCAACTGCCTGGCCCCGGGATGGTTCAATACGGCCCAGACCCGTGTGCTCTACGAAGACGAAACCTGGGTCGATTATCTGGTAGATCGCATCCCCCTGAAAAGGCCGGGTGCTCCGAGGGATCTCGATGGTGCTCTGGTCTTTTTGGCCTCGGATGCTGCAGAATATGTCACCGGTCAGACGCTGCTGATCGACGGAGGTATTACCACCGGATCGACACGTGCGCTGCCCGCACAAAAAACATGAGAGGAAGTAAACATGACCCGCCAAAAACCGCTTACCATTCGTTTGCACGATTCAGACAACGTCGTCGTCGCTGGTCGCAACATCGCGGCCGGCACCGTAATTGCTGAAGAAAACATCACCTGTGTTGGAGACGTTGATTTCGGTCACAAAGTCGCTGCTTCCGATATAAAAGCCGGTGATAGCATCTATAAATACGGTCAAATCATGGGATTTGCCTCCCGTGACATCCAGGCCGGTGAACATGTCCACACCCACAATGTCGAGATGAAAGACTTCGAGCGGGATTACGCCATCGCTACCGCCGCCGCTGCGGTGGCATACGAACCCGAACCGGCGACCTTTGAAGGCATCGTCAGAGCGGACGGACAGATCGCCACCCGCAACTACATCGGCATTATCAGCACCGTGAACTGTTCGGCCTCGGTGTCACGATTTATTGCCGATGCGTTCAAAGGGGATGTCTTGGCGGAGTTTCCGAATATCGACGGCATCGTACCCATATGTCATGGAACGGGGTGTGGCTGCTCCGGCAGTGACGAGAATTTTGAGATCCTGATGCATACCATTGCCGGTTATGTGCGGCATCCTAATTTTGCACGAGTGCTGATCGTTGGTCTGGGATGCGAAGTATTGCAGATCGATAGATTGCTTAAAAACAGGCAGTTGACTGAAAACCCGAATTTTCAGACCATGACGATTCAGGGAACCGGCGGAACCCGGAAAACCGTTCGGGAAGGTATCCGTCGTATTCAGGCTTGGTTGCCGCAAGCCAACGTAATGGAACGGCGTGCGGTGCCGGCAAAGCATCTGATTTTGGGTCTTCAATGCGGCGGTTCCGATGGTTACTCAGGAATTACCGCCAATCCCGCCCTGGGGGCGGCGGTGGATCTATTGGTGCGACATGGCGGTACCGCGATATTGGGTGAAACCCCGGAGATATACGGGGCCGAACATCTTTTCACCCGGCGCGCCATATCCACTGAAGTCGGTAAAAAGCTTATCGAACGAATCCGCTGGTGGGAAAATTACACGAAGGCCCATCATGCCGAACTGGATAACAACCCGTCTCCGGGCAACAAAGAAGGCGGATTAACCACGATTCTTGAAAAATCGCTCGGTGCTGCCGCCAAAGGCGGGACCACGAATTTGGTGGAGGTTTATCGGTTTGCACAGCCTGTCGGCGCCAGAGGAT
>JASFFJ010000210.1:0-10678 GCA_050124355.1 Desulfobacterales bacterium
AATATTTGATGGACACCATTTCCTCGAGCCGTCGGCGGTCATGGTTCGTGAAAATATTGCCCCAGGATTGGGGAAACGGATCGGCGATCAATAACGGTTTTTTGGACATGTGACCCTCCTGCCGGCTGCGCCGGCGATCGAAATATTTGCCAGGCACCAAGACACAAAGTTAAATTATAATAAACAGTTTTCTTTGTGTCTTTGTGACTTGGTGGCCATTTTTCCGATTTACTGGTTAGGTTGTCATTAATCCTGACCATAGTCGTACCATCCACAACGATTGCATCCTCACTAAAGTTATTTGTTCCTTCCACAACTGATGTTGTCTGCCGTTTCAATGCCCGCAGAGTTCAGGCTGTGGTCCAAGGCTGCTTTTACCAGACGCACCGCATCCGAAGTCGGCAATCTGCGCAAGGTTTCATTCCAGGGCTCCACCACCACCGGTCCGCTAAAGCCGATGGCATCCAGCGCTGCGAGCATCCCGTCGAGATCGATGGCTCCGGTGGCACCTGGAAGCTCGCGTTGAAACTCGGGAAGGGTGAATCGATCATAATTTCCTTTTAAGCCGTCGTTTATTTCCACATAGACAATCTCTTGCGCGGCCAGCTTTTCGATATCCAGAAGTCCGGCACCGCTGGCGTACCAATGCAAAGAATCCAATTTGAACCCGACCTGGCTTTGGGCGTCGGCTGCCGCAATCAGACTTCGGACACCGTCGATGGTATGAACAAAATCAAATTTAGGCCTCAACCTCATGGTGGTGGGACCGATAAATTCCAATCCAAGTCGGATTCCATGTTTTTTCAGCAACGGCACTATCCGCTGTAAACGCCGGCGTAAAAGGGTGAAATGTTCATAAAAGGTGAATTGATGTGATGAGGGCTGCACAAACCCGACGCATCGTCTGAAACCCGCCTGCCCGGCCAGCGACAGATCTTTTTCGAAAGGGACAAGGCTTTGCTCAAACTCCGTATCGGAAAAATAGGCATTGAAGGCGGCCGAAAATGCAAACGCTGCTGGTTCTAATCGATGCGTTTCCAGAAGACGTCGTGAGGATTCAGGCCCATGCTGCCGCAGAAAGTCGCGATCGGCATTGACGGCGTCAAATCCGAATTTATGCGCCAGGGCGCAGCTTTCGGGAAACGATAATACGTGGCCCATGGAGCCGCAGTGGGGGGCCTCCGTGTGGGCCGGTGCATCGGTGACATTCAATGTTCTGAGCCATCTGTGCTTTTCGCCGTTCAAATACCCCATGTCGGTTTTATCCATTTCCAATCCTGTGATATTTTGGTATCGATCGCCAGTTTTGCATCGGGGGTTCAGTATTTAATGTTAATATGGCCGCAAGAGTGCGCAAAAAGCACAAACATATGATTTCAGGGCTATTAAATTCAACACGTTACAATAAATAAAAATCGGAATTCAAAATTTTTACAACGTCATCAATGTTAATATAGCTTGAGGCAATGACCTGTCAAGGAGGGCTCAAAATCAGCGGCCATCAGCAGAGCGGGCTGCGTCACCTTCCAGTGCCATCCTGATTCACTTCGCCCTGGTGGTGGTCGCTGATTTTATCGGATAAGCAGACCCAGAATACGCTGCCGAAGGCGGACGAAAAGCATTATTTTATTTTAAGATCCAACTTGCCGCTTTGCAGGTCAGCGGCTAAACTAAATCCCTGAACCCAGAGCCTCTGAACCTGTCTAAACCTCTTTGACCTTTAAACTTAAGACAAAATTTGCTAAATTCTCACCATGTCCGATAACCTTGCTGAATATCTCCGTCAACCACTAAAAATAGGAGCCAAAGCCATCGACAAAAGGCTTGTCCTGGCTCCGTTGACGTTTCTTGGCAATATCGCTTTTCGTGAGTTGGTTTCACGGTACGGCGGTTACGGCCTGCTGTACTCCGAGATGTGCAGTGCAAAGACGGTTCCCCATGAAAACCGCTTCGTTTCGCCATGTTTCAGGTGGCGGGATGAAGAACGCTCCCGTTTGGTGTGCCAGATTTTCGGCGACGATCCTTCACGAATGGCGGAAGCTGCCCGCCGAATCGAAAGTGAAGGATTATTCGGTGTGGACATCAATTTTGGATGCTCAACCACAACGATCTGTCGCCGAAATTGCGGAGCGGCGCTGTTGAAACATCCGGATCTCGCCGCTGCAATTGTCGCCGAAGTGCGAAAGGCGGTCTCCATTCCGCTGACGGTTAAGTTTCGCACCGGCTGGCAGGACGATGCCGGAATTGCGGTAGATTTGGCCAGACGGTTTGAGGATGCCGGCGCCGATGCCTTTATATTTCACCCCAGGGTGGCGCCGGATCGACGTTCGCGACGCCCCAAATGGACCTATATCGGCATGGTCAAACAGGCCGTCAACATTCCGGTTTTCGGCAATGGGGATGTGTTTGATCCGGATGACTGTCGGCGTATGATACAAGAAACCAAATGTGACGGGGTGGCGATCGGTCGCATGGCAGTTGCCAGACCCTGGATATTTGGCGAATTGACCGGAAATTTTCAGTCTGACCCGCAGATGTTTGCCGATGCCGCCACCCAGCTGGCCCGGCTGCTTGAAAAACACTACGAACCGGTCGCGGCGATCAAGCGCTTTAAACGATTTGCTTTCTATTTTTCTGCCAATTTTCGTTTTGGCCACTCCCTGTATACGAAAATCTTAAAAGCCGGTAATATGAGAGACGTCAATCCGATTCTTAAACGGTTCTTTGAACAAGGCCCCGAGGTTGCGGCGAGGCCAAACCTGAATTATTTCAGTTGATTCGATTCAATATAGAAAGGATTATGAATATGACTTATAACATTGCGCTGATACCTGGAGACGGCATCGGTAAGGAAGTTGTTCCCGAAGCAGTTAAAATTATAGAGGTGCTGTCGGACCAGTATAATTTTGATATTAATTATACTGAATTTCCTTACTCCTGCGAGTTTTATTTGAAGACGGGGCATATGATGCCCGCAGACGGTATTGAAAAATTACGCGCTTTTGACGCGATTTTTCTGGGTGCCGTCGGCGATTTTCAGGTTCCGGATCATGTATCTTTGTGGGGGCTGTTGATTCCAATTCGGCGTCAAATGCAGCAATATGTCAATCTACGTCCGGTCAGGCTATTGCCCGGTATCCAATCACCCCTCGCCGATCGAAAACCGGAAGACATTGACTTTATTGTGGTGCGCGAGAACAATGAAGGTGAATATTCGCAAATCGGCGGACGGGTTTACGAAGGGACAGATCTGGAAATGGTTGTTCAGGAAACCGTTTTCACGCGCATGGGGGTGGATCGTATTATGCGCTATGCGTTTGAACTGGCCCAAAAGCGTCCCCGAAAGCACCTGACATCCGCTACTAAATCCAACGGCATCATCCACACGATGCCGTTCTGGGACGAACGATTCAATGCCGTTTCGCAGCAATATCCGGATGTGAAAACCGCACAGTTTCATATCGATATTCTGACGGCCCATTTTGTACAACACCCCGACTGGTTTGACGTTGTCGTGGGCAGCAACCTTTTCGGCGACATTCTTTCCGACCTCGGGCCCGCCATCGCCGGCAGCATCGGGATCGCTGCATCCGCCAATATCAATCCTGAAAAGGAATTTCCCTCGATGTTTGAGCCCGTTCACGGGTCAGCACCGGATATCGCCGGCAAGGGAATTGCCAATCCCATCGGCACCTTCTGGTCGGCCCAGATGATGTTGGAGTTTTTGGGAGAAATAAAGGCGGCCGGGGCATTGATGAAGGCCATTGAAGCCGTCACTGCCGAGCATATATTCACACCCGACTTGGGCGGGAATGCCACGACCGAGGCGTTTACGGAAGCGGTATTAAGTAAATTCAGAACTACTGATGTGTTGTAAAATCGGATGCAACTAAAAATTTCAGAACTCGTGTCAATTAAGCTGAAGTTGGGCGAATCGTCCTGAATTTAATTTTTTATTTCGGTTCTAAAACCAAAATAAAGGGCGTCGATATTACATTTTTCTTGGGTAATAAGTCCGAAAAATCTACTTGGGCGGCCAGGTGGGTCTGGCAGACAAAAAGCGTTCCTTGAGCCCCTCCAAAGAGAACCCATCGGACTTGCAATAATCGATGACGCGGCGCTCCCAATCTTCGACCAACTGCGCCGCCGCCGGAACATCTTTTGCTATTTCCGGGGGGATCGAGATGACGCCGTGTTTGTCCCCCATAATCAGATCACCGGGCTTGACGGTCAGACCACCGACGTTAACCGGCATACCAAAACCAATCATGTGAACGTAGGCGTGGGAAACGGTCACACAGCTTGAAAAAAAGTGAAATCCCAACGCTTCCACCTCATCCAGATCGCGAACGGAGCCGTCGGTAACCGTGCCGACACAACCCAACGCCCGGTGAATGTTGCCGTTGACCTCACCCCAGAATGAACCGACGACCGGATTGTCGATGTCATGCAGGACGACGACCCTTGGCTTGGGATACTTGCGGACTTCATTCCACCATTCCACCGGTGATACACGGGGCCCCTCGGAAGCGGCGGCAGTGATCATACCGGTGACGGCGTAGCCGATCATGGGCTTCATGTTGGGAAATCGGCACTGGATCTGTGGCAGCATGAATCCTTCATTCCGTTGCCGTATGTCGAACAGTTCGACTGCATTTGATATGGCCGGTGTCGGCCAGGTCTGCAATGCATCCAATTCTTCGCGCTTAAGATATTCAGGCATGTTGACTCTCCTTAATCTCTTCTGGGTTTAATTCCCTACAGCTTGCTATGATAAAAGTGAGTTAAATTCTAATAATCCGCCAGATACCGGCGGTTCGACTGGCCGCAACATTTTGCAGCCGGTTCATGGTGTGTCCGGTTTCAACGATTAAAGGGATTTGTTGCCTTAGCTTCTCATCCGCCAACCACTTTTTAGACGGTTGACCATTTTCGGGTTCCAGCCACCGTAGCAATATACTTTCCTTTTCTTGCCCGATTGTTGTACTTAAAAATAGTATCCACCAGGTTTTTATGTAAACGCCCAAATGTTTCGGCATAGCGTTTACTGACCCAACGATAATATGTTTCCATGCTTTTCATATTTTGCGTGAATACGATACCGACAAGTTCATCGATCAAGTCATCTGCATTTTCATCAAAAAAAGGTGTCGGGGCTATTGGCGGGCCTCCTAGTATGGGTTGATACCGCTGCACGAACACATAGGCGCCCGGCAAGGAGCGTAAAAAACGGAAGCGCGCCACGTCTTCAGCAAGGGTCGTGTTAAAACCGTACATACAAATGAACTCTACATTGTCTTTCGACGTGAAGCGGAACATTTTATATTTTCGCGCGAGTTCTTTCGTGCCCTTGCCGTTGTTTAGGCTGAAATGATAAACACGACGTGTAAATCGGAGATTCGAACATTTGACGTGACGCAAAAGTGCAACCTTCCTCCTGTTCAACATCCTAAAGTCGAGTGTTTGCGTGAAATTGACCTGGATATTGCGGGATGCCATCCCCTCTAATAAATCAGTCGCGTTGGGATGTGCTAGGATATTATCATCCAAAAGAATCAGTTTGCGTCTACCTGCGAGCAAAGTATCTAAATCACTTACCTGACGCGGTCGACCTTCTTTGGCCGGTACAATACAAAATTCACATCGGAAAGGGCAGCCCCGGGTCAAAAACCCGATCGCACGGTCGCAAAGGTTTGGGTAGAGATCATAATCAGGCGGCAGTTTTTCTATATTTTCAGGCAGACGCCGTTTGATATCTATACCCGAACCGCCAAGCATGAGGGATTCACCATAATATCGGCGTAAATTTGCGATACGCTTGTCTGTAACATGGTTATGGAAAATGGCGCTGGCGTACACGGCTGCGGCGCCTTTAAGGCGGTAATCCCCATGCCCCAGAATCACTTCGCGGCCCTGTTCCTTATAATGGCGGCTAAGTTTCATCAGTGCAAAATTCGGTAGACGGCCATCAACATCAATGAGGAGAATCGTTCCAGGGCGAATGCGGACAGATTTACGCTTGGATGGCTGGTGGGCTTCGCTTCTATGGATTTCAAGGCGCTTCTTGCGTAATTGGAGGGGAAATTGGGTGCTAGCCTGATCGGTTAAGGCGACTAAAAATTGCATGTTCGGGAGCAACTCATCCATTAATTTAATCCAATCCGGAAAGCGTTTGGCTGTGCAAAAACGATTGGGACGATCCAGCAATACTAAGCCCGGTGTTTTAAGAGGATCTGAGCTTTTAGGAAAAGCATCCAAGAGGTGGCGGCATGCATCCAAGATCGGTATTATCAGTCGCCTTTGCCATTGAGATAACTGAATCCATTTGTATCGCATATCACAGGTTTTTTGGTTCCAGTCGGCGGTTTCGATTTGAAGATATTCAGGCAACAGACGCTGTAGGACTGACAATAGGTTTCTCGGCAATATCCGTCCGTATCGAACGGCCTTTTTATGCAAACGTTCCAGGAAGGAGACCGGATCTGTCAGAAGTGCGTTTCTATCAAATAAGGTATAAAACCGGGTGATCCGCTGGAAAGGATTGTTGAAATTAAAATCATCGCTGTCTCTATGCGGCGTAGGTTCAGGACCGTAGGCCAGCATGAAATGTTTTGCAAGATTGCTGTTATCCCGCATTTTTTTTATGTCCATAAAGGGAGAGAGATAACGGCATTCTCGTTTGGTGATTTTTTGGATACTACCATCAGAATAGAAATGCAGCCCATGACCGACTAGATCGTACTTGAGATTCGAACCATCCGCTTCAGGATGTTGAGCCAGAAAAAACTCTAACTGCAATGGCTGGTCCGGGAAGTTGAGTAGATGATTTTGCTGATATGGAATATGCGGTAAATAAAGCGTACCAGCCATTGCCAGTGCCATCAACTGCAATTTTTCCCTATCTTTTGGGTGAGAGGATAAGATAGTCCATTTCGGAATGGTTCCTTTCCGATGGGGAAAAATAAATTTACCGGTGTGACACAGGCGGGCGTTGGCGTAGTGAAGTTCTAACAGATACATTAAAATAGTATGCAGAACATTTTAAATTAAAATCTAAAAAGAGATACCTTCGTGCAGGTAGAATATACATCGGGCATTAGATTTATGATGGCCAAAGACCAAAAAATGGCAGAAAAAGAATTGAGTGTCAAGTTAGCTGTGAAGTCACGAAACCGTTATCTATGATTAACTCACTGATTTTACGACACATCACTAGTTCTGAATTTAGAACATTAATTAAACTTTTTTATATTATCCCAAAACAAGGCGGTTAGATTTATCCCGAAAATAGGGCAGTAGAATTTAAGACTACCAAAACAAATATATACTAGAATCACTATATTGACCGGATTTGATTCGCCACGAAATCTCTACTTTGATCAGAATGTGGATTGGCCAGGGGACATCCACAATGACCGGAAATTTTAGATTTATCCAGCCAATCTTAAAATTTTGATCCTACCGTTATTGTGGATTTGATTGTCCAACTTTGCCGGCCATCCCCATACTTCACTAACAGCCTTCAGATTGTCATTAATTCCAATTCTGGCAGCTTCGTTACAGCGTGAGTTCATTTACCGATATTTATTTATAATTGACATATCGATTCCTTACCGATAGTTTGAAGACTCCGCTTAAAAGGAGATCCCTGACATGCCATTATTAAGCAACCCCAATAAAACCCATATTATCGAAGCTGTTGTTTCAAACAACAGTTACACCCTACAAAAAGCTTCCGAGTCCGTCGAAAAATTGCTTGAACTAATCAAATTCACCCTGGAAAAGGGCGAATACGTATTGATCTCTAGCTTCGGTATATTTGGCGTCAAGAAGAATTGGGCTGAGAAGTAGAAACCCGGCGACAGGCAAAGACCTGATAAATAAGGAATTGCAAACGGAATGCATCTATGACACGAATCTCCGGCAACCATAACTTCAGACGGGTTGCTAAGTTTGAAATCGAAACGAATTCTGCGGAGTCATCATGGGCATAACGGTTAACCCTGATTGGTGGAAAAGCATATTCGACGAGGTGTATCTCCTGACTGACGCACGCTCGGTTTGTGATGAAGCGCTCACCCGTCGTGAAGTAGATGTCATTTGCAAAATGATTCCGATTCAGAAGCATCATAAGATTTTAGATTTATGCTGTGGGCATGGACGCCATAGTTTTGAACTCTGTAGACGGGGCTTTAGGACTTGCAGCCTACTGGACTATTCATCAACCATGATTGATGTTGCAAGGAAAAAGGCCATTGAATGCGGTTATCTTGTAGAATTGATTCAAGGTGACGCGCGCAAGACTGATCTACCATCTGAAACCTTCGACCACGTTCTGATCATGGGCAATTCTTTGGGCTATATCCAAGAAAAGGATGCAGACGCTGAAATTCTGGCTGAGGCATTTCGTCTGTTGCGTCCCGGGGGATGGCTGCTTGTGGATGTTACCAATGGGTTGGTAGTCAAAAATTCTTTTACCCAGAATGCCTGGCACGAAATTGGTGAGGACACAGTGGTGTGCAGGCAAAGAGAACTTCAAGGAGACCTCATATGTGCCCGTGAAATAGTTTTGAGTCGCCAAAAGGGATTAATCCGCGATCGAACATATGCTGCACGCCTTTACGATTCTCAAACACTTTCAGATCTTGTCAGTCGCGTCGGATTTAATCAAGTCAAGGTCCATACAAATTTCTCGCCGCATCAATCTAACGGTGATTATGGATTTATGAATAATCGCATGATCGCCACCGGCCAAAAGCAGATAATAAGGGGTAAAAAATAACGGTGTCGCCTTGAACATTTTGCAAGCTATCATATTTATTTTGACTTTTATCATAAACGATGAGGTGTGCCATGGTATTGGATTGGCCATCTGAAACGGTTCTGGCTGAAGATAAAATTGAACAGTGGCACCAACCAGTATCAAATCGAGTGTTAGACTTTCACGGTGACCCAATCAAAGCGAATTTAGTGGTATTTTCCGATGGAAATCACCACATAGCGCTTTTGCATTCCTTAAAAGCATTCCATCATGAGATGCCGCAGGTCGACGATATCTTTTATGCAACGACACCTCCGTACCCGATTACAAGGCTGCTTAAATCCGGTGCGATTCGGTTGGGAAATCTAACCCTATCTGTACGCCCTCACGTTTTCATCAGTCCGCCCCTGAACCTTCTCCTGAAAATTTAATCAGTAAAATTCATATAGGCTTGATCAATGATGGTGGACCTTGGGGAGGGCAATTCTTCGCATTTATGAAAAGTGAAAATGTCGCCCGGATTTATACCAAGCATGGCCTTCAACACAGAAGCAACCTTCACTTTGCCACAAAAGGCGATTAAAGCATAAAATTGGCAAAATTTACAAATTCGAAGGATATGAGTGGCTAATATTTCTCAGATAAGAATCCACTATTTTGCCATCGAACTAATTTGGATTGGCCCGCCAAATACACAATCCCTCTGATTCTTATCAAATGTTTTCATCGACACGAAATGTAAACTTTCATCGGGATGTAGATTGGCCAGGCGAAATCCACAACTGCAGGGGATTTTATATTGGTTCAGCAATCTTAACTTTTTGATCCTAACTTTGCTGTTGTTTAGTTGTCCAATCTAAATCAGTTTTTAATGCAGAGAAAGAGATAGCCTATACGTATTTGACAAAGTTTTTTGTCCCGCCCTGTCGGCAATCCTAAAAATCACAACGACAATCTGCGGAGTGCCATGTATTCCAATTCTTCAGCATAATGGTACCGTGCGATCATCACAGAGTGCTCATATTTTTCATTGACAAATCAATTCCTTACCGATAGTTTGAAGTCTCCCACGTGAAAGGAGGCTTCCATATGCCAAAAACCGGCACCCTCACTCAAGCTCGCATCGTCGAAGCCGTTGTTGACACCAACGGTTACACACAACAAAAAAGCCTTCGAGGCCGTCGAAAAAATGCTTCAACTCATCAAGCGCTCTTTCGAAATGGTAGAAGACGTATTGATCTCAGGCTTCGAAAAATTCTGTGTAAAAAAGAGGCAACGAGTCAGGAATCCAGCTACCGGAGAGGGTATGATTATCTGAATTCGTAAGGTGGTCACACCTTTAAATGCGCGGGGATACTGCGGATAAGGGTTAATACATCAAAAGGGTTTAAGTCTATATAACCAGAACAATTTGCAACCGTTGTCGTTCTAAGTTGGCATCGAGAGTGCAAATTATATACTGATTCATATAAATAATTTTTTGACAGGAGAAAATATGAATAAAAAATGTTCAATCCGGGCCCTCTCGTTTTTTTTTTGCAGTGACAACAAATAAGGAGGAGACTTAAAATGCCAACCTATGAATTCTACTGTGAAAAATGTAAAAAAGCTTTTAGTGTGGTAATTTCAATTTCTGACTATGACAAGAAGAAATTCAATTGCCCAAAGTGTAAAGGCAGAAAAGTAAAGCAGCAAATTTCGTCTTTTCAAGTAATAACTTCTAATAAAAGTTAAAACTATATCCACATGACATAGCAGCCTCGTTCAAGCCCATAGTCACCTCACCACCCTCGCTGCGAACACCAATATAACTATAGGGATAGCTTGAGACATGAACAAGTTGCTGACGTGCTGCAGGATTATTAAGATCACGAACCTTCCACAGTATAGGGCGGCCATCCTCAGTCACATATCCGC